>QGUR01000426.1 GCA_003242205.1 Chloroflexota bacterium
CGATGGCCGGGAGCGCACTTTTTCCTATACGGAGCGCGTCACGGTCGACGAATTTCTGCGCGACGCCGAGGTGACGCTCGGCGAACTGGACAGCGTTAACCCGCCGCTATACACGCAGATCGAAGATGGCATGCGCGTGACGGTGGTGCGTATTCAGGAAGAGCGTTATTGCGAGGAAAACCCGGTTCCGTTTACGCGCCGCACCGTCCTCAACGAAGGCCTCGCGCCAGGAGAAGAGCGACTTGGGCAGGCCGGTCAGAACGGCGTCATCCAGATTTGCTATCGCGTGCAGGTGCGCGATGGCGTCCCGCGCGACCCGGTTGAGGTCAGCCGGACGACGCTCGTCGTCCCGCAGGATGAAGTGGTCTACGTCGGCCCGTCGGGACAAGTCGAACCGACGGTTATCAACGGCACGATTGCCTACCTGAGCAACGGCAATGCGTGGGTCATGCGCGGCAGCAGCACGTCCAAGCGCCCGCTAACGGAAACCGGCGACCTCGACGGGCGGGTCTTTACCCTGTCGCCAGATGGTCGCAGGCTGCTCTTCACCCGGCGGTCGATCAATGCCGGCGATAACACTTTCAACCGGCTGTGGCTGCTACCCAACATCACGGTAGATGTCGAACCGATCCAGTTGCTGCCGCAGAACGTCCTGCTGGCCGACTGGGTTCCCGGCGCCGAAAACACGATCAGCTATTCAACCGGAGAAGCCCGCAACACCGCGCCGGGATGGCAGGCTTACAACGACCTGTGGCTGATGCGGATCGACCCCGATACGGGCGAAGCGCTGAACGTCCGCGAACTGGTGGAGCGTTCATCCGGCGGGCTTTATGGCTGGTGGGGAACCGGTTTCAGGTGGTCGAACAGTGGCGAGAGGCTGGCGTGGGTTCACGCCGATGGCATTGGCACGGTCGATCTCGAAACCGGCGCGTTCAATCCGTTGCTCAATTACCCGGTTTTCAACACGTTTCAACAGCCGTGGTCGTGGCGGGCCAGCGTCTCCTGGTCGCCCGACGACAGCCTGCTGCTGACGACCGTGCATGGCGACCCAATCGGCAGCGAACCGCCGGAAACCAGCCCCGCTTTCCACGTCGCCGTCACGGATGCCGAAGGCACATTCCGCGCCGAACTCGTCAGAAACGCCGGCATCTGGGCGAATCCTGCCTATTCGCCTGCATCTGACGGCGACAACGGCAAAATCGCCTACCTGCGCTGCCGCGACTTCCCCAACTGCGTCAGCGATAACGCCCAGTACGACCTCGTGGTCGCCGACCGCGACGGCAGCAACAAGCGCGTCGTCTTCCCGCCAGAGCGCCAGCCCGGGCTGACGCAGCGCGAATTCGTCTGGAGCCCAAACGGTCAGGAGATCGCCTTCATCTATCAGGGCAATCTCTGGATCGTCAACGTTGAAACACTCGTGGCGCACCAACTGACACTGGACGGCGGCGCAATGCGCCCGGTCTGGACGCGATGATCCGTCATCTGCTTATCCTGATAATCGCGCTGGCGGCAGGGCTTGGCAGTCTGGTAGCCGCCGCTTCCACAGCGCAGCGCCGCGACGTTGACCTGCGCGGCTACGTCAATCCGCTAGCGACGACGGAACTCCCTTTTCGCGTCCCCCGGCCCGGCGTCAACGTCGAACTGACTCAGTATGGCGACGAGGAACTGGACGAGCAGCTTGGCCGCATGGCCGCCGCGGGGTTCACCTGGGTGCGGCAGTCATTCCGGTGGGACGAAATCGAACCCGCGCCGGGAGAGTATGACTGGCAGCGCTGGGATGTGATCGTCGAGGCGGTCGCGCGGCATCCCGAACTCGAACTCGTCGCCGTGTTGGTAAACGCTCCGGCATGGGCCGTTGACCGCCGGGATAGCGCTATTATCCCGGCAACGCCGCCCGATGATCCGCGCTATTTCGGCGACTTTGCCCGTAATCTGGCGGCGCGCTATGGCGACCGCATCGACGTTTACCAGATCTGGGACGAGCCAAATCTGACGACAGGCTGGGGAGGGCGCGAACCGCGGGCTGCCGACTATCTGGCGTTGCTGCGCGCGGGTTATCACGCCATTCACAGCGCTGACGCGGACGCGACCGTGATCGCAGCGGGCCTCGCGCCGACCACTGAACAGGGGCCGCTCAATATCAGTGACTGGCGCTATCTGGAAGACCTGTACGCGCTCGGCGCGGCAGACAGCATGGACGCCGTCGCGGGAAAGCCCTACGGCTTTGATGCATCGCCGGACGAACGTCTGGTCGATGAAGGCACGCTCAACTTTTCGCGCTTTGTGCGCCTGCGCGAGATCATGGTGGCGCACGGTGACGGCGACAAGGCGCTGTGGGCCAGCCACTGGGGCTGGAATAGCCTGCCCGATGACTGGGCCGGCAAGCCTTCCATCTGGGGCAGCGTCAGCGCTACCGGGCAAATCGAATACACGCTGGCTGCCCTGAACCGCGCCGAACGCGAATGGCCCTGGCTTGGCGGCATGATTCTGCACCACTGGCAGCCGGACGCGCCGCCGGACGATCCTGTCTGGGGTTTTGCCCTGCTCGATCCCGATGGCAACCCCAAGCCATTGCTGGAGGCCCTCGCGGCGCGCGAGCAACGCGGCGCGAGTAACGGCCACTTCCCGGCGGCGAACGCCCATGCCCGCTATACCGGCGTCTGGACGTTCGGGCCATTGGGGGCGGACATCGGCTGGATTCAGGACAGCCGCTTTGAATTTACATTCGAAGGCAGCGATGTCGGGCTGTTGCTGCGCGAGGATGACTACGTTGCCTATCTTTACCCAACGGTAGACGGCCAGCCGGCCAATGCGCTGCCCAAAGACGCCAACGGGAACGCCTATATCGTCCTGACGAGCGGCAGCCTGTCCCCCGAATTCAATCTCGTGCCGGTGGCGACCGGCCTGGACAGCGGGGCGCACACGTTGAGCGTCGTCGCCGACCGCGGCTCGGATCGCTGGGCGCTGGCGGGTTTCGCCGTCAGCGATGGCGATCTGGCCGAACCATACGAGCGCCAGATCCGGTTGGCGCTGGTCAGCGCGGCGGTTTCAGGGCTGGCAGCCGCCGTCTTCGCCATGGCCCTCCACTTGAGGCGGCCTCTGCGCCC
>QGUR01000110.1 GCA_003242205.1 Chloroflexota bacterium
CCGCTGCCGCATACCGCGCGAGAAGGTTTTGACCTTCTTATCGAGGACCGGCGTCAGCCCCATCCGCTCAACGGACTCTTCAATACGCTGGTTCGCCTCCTTGCGCGACAGGCCGTTGAGCCGCGCGATGTAGAAGAGGTTTTCGCGCGCGGTTAGCCCGTCGTAAAAACCGATCTGGTCGGGCAGATAACCGACCCGGCGTTTGACGCTGAGCGGTTCGCGTGCCGGGTCGTAACCCAGCACGCGTACCTGCCCTTCAGTCGGCTCGGTTAGGCCCAGCAACATCAGGATGGTGGTCGTCTTGCCAGACCCGTTGGGGCCCAGCAGCCCGAAAACCTCTCCTTTTTCGACGGTCAGATTGAGCGAACGAACCGCCTCAAACTGGCCGTAGCGTTTGGTCAGATCTTTGGTTTCAATGACTGGTTCACCCATTGGTCACGCTCCCTGGCCTACCTTAACGGCGTCCAAAGCGCGCGACAGCAATACCCACCGCGCTGACGGCAAGCGCAATCAGGCCAACACCGACCACACCCCAAGCCGTCGAGGTACGAACGGTAACGCGGTATTCCAGCGTTTCGGTCGTGCTGCCTTCAGGTTGCGCCCTGAAAGTCACCATGTAGTCACCAGCAAGCGCTTTCTCGGAAGGACGGAGATGCGCGGTCACTTCGGCAACTTCACCCGGCGCAATCGACTCGATTTCTTCAGGCTCGAACGTTACCGTCCAGTCTCGCGGCGGAGTCGCTCTCATCTTGATGCTACGCGCAGGGGCAGAACCGGTGTTTTGCAGAACCAGCGTATAAGAGGTCTCCGTGCCGGCTTCGACTTCGCCGGAAACGCGATCGTCAATTGTCGTCAGCGTGAGCGAGGGCTGCCCGACGACTTCCACTGCAAGGTCGGCCGTCGTCTCTACGTCGCCAGCCTGAGCGCGGATGGTTACCGGGTACACACCCGCCGGAACGAGGCTGACCAGCGAACTCACCTCAACGTTCAGCCGCTCGGAAGAGTTGGCCTTCACGGGGATATTCGTCACTTCCTGACTGCCCGATTTGAAGACCACATTGAAGGCTGGAGCCGTTTCTGCCAGCAGGTCGACAGACAGATCCTCATCACCCTCGTTCTGAAGCGTTACGTTGAAGCGGAAGGTTGTGTTCGCCCTGCCGCGCACCATCGGCAGATCAACCTCGAACGCAAGGCTTGCCGGGGCCCGTTCTTCGACGACCAGCTCAATCGGCAGCGCCGATTCAGCTTCGTCACTCCGTGCCAGCGCGGTAAAGCTGTATGTGCCCGGTTCGATATCGGCAGGAGGCTCAACCTGAAGTTCAACAGTCGCGTCGGTTTCAGGATTGACGAACGCAGCGTTGACAATTTGGCCATCGCCCCGGAACGTCGCCGACCAGTTTTCCGGCAGGTCTTCGACCGCCAGCCGGGCAATCTGGGGCACCGCTGCAGCGCGAAGATTGAGGTTGATCGTTACGCTTTCGCCAATGTCGATAACGCGAGAGGGGTAATCAGCAAACAGGAGCAAATCAGGCGTCTGGCTGACCAGAACGTCCTCCTGTGCCAGTGTAGGAGCAGTAGCGCTAAATGCGAGAAGGAACATACAGGACAGCAGTCGTATGAACGTGTTACGTCGCATAGCCCAATTACTCCTTCAGTTGTCTTGCTGTGGTTCGATAGAGGCTCCTTGAAACTTGGCCTGAATGGCGCGATTGTACCTATCTGGACGTATAGAAAGAAAACGTAAAAATCGCCACGGCAAAACTTAAGCCGTCCATGAGAAATATTTCGATATATGACAGCGGTTTTGCCGCTTTGCGAGGCAATAAACTGCATCCTGAAACAGCCGGTTTGCAGGCCGGCAGGCCAATGAAACGCTTCCCGCTCTGGCGAGAAGAATGGTCACCAAGCGCATGAAATTGCGGCGGATGGATAACGATAAACGTCACCCGTGTAACAGTCCATCCGCCAGTAGAGCGCGAATGCGGCGCAGGATACAGTTGGGACACATTCGATGTGCCTGACATTGAGAAGGTTTCATGATGTTATCCAGCCTTGAAATCGGCCAGCGCGCAACACTTAAACACATTTACGAGATTGCCGGCCAGATGGGCCTGACGCCCGACGATCTCGACCTGTATGGCAGCCCGTATGTAGCGAAAATCCGGCTCGATGTGCTCGACCGGCTACGCGATCGTCCGAACGGAAAGTATGTTGATGTCACGTCGATCACGCCGACGCCTTTCGGTGAAGGCAAGTCAACGACAACGGTCGGACTTGGGCAAGCGATGAACTGCATCGGCAAGCGGGCCATTATCACGCTGCGCCAGCCCTCTCAGGGGCCAACCTTCGGTATCAAAGGCGGCGCGGCGGGCGGCGGCTATTCGCAGGTCGTGCCGATGGAAACCTTCAACCTGCACCTGACCGGCGATATCCACGCCGTCACGGCAGCCAATAACCTGCTCGCCGCCATGATCGACAATCGCCTGCTGCGGGGCAATCCGCTGAACATCGACCCGGACACGATCACATGGAAGCGCGTCATCGACACCAATGACCGTGCGCTTCGCAATATCATCATCGGGCTTGGTGGCAGGAATGAAGGCGGCATCCCGCGCCAGACCGGATTTGACATTTCGGTAGCAAGCGAAGTCATGGCCATTCTCGCCCTGACCACTTCGCTGCGCGACATGCGCGAGCGCTTTGGCCGCATCGTCATCGGCATGACTTACGACCGCAAGCCCGTCACCGCCGAGGATATCGGCGCTGCGGGCGCGATGACCGTGCTGATGAAAGATGCCATCCGGCCCAACCTGCTGCAAACGCTGGAAAACACCCCGGCGCTGGTCCATGCCGGCCCGTTCGCCAACATCGCCCACGGCAATAGCAGCATTCTGGCCGACCAGATCGCCATCAAGTGCGGCGAGTACGTGCTGACCGAATCGGGGTTTGGCGCGGACATCGGCGCGGAGAAATTCTTCAACATCAAGTGCCGCTACAGCGGGCTGCGCCCCGACGCTGCTGTGCTGGTCGTCACGGTGCGCGCGCTCAAGGCGCACAGCGGCAAATACAAAATTGTGCCGGGCAAGGGGCTGCCGCCGGAAATGCGCGAATGCAACGTCGCGGACGTCGAAGCGGGCGCTGCTAACCTGATTAAACACATCGAGAACGTCCGCAAACACGGCGTGACGCCGGTCGTCGCCATCAACGTTTTCGACGCCGATCACCCCGAAGAAATCGCGGCGATCAAACGGATTGCGGTTGAAGCAGGCGCGCTAGGCGCTTCTGAGTCGCGGCATTTTGCACAGGGCGGCGCAGGCGCGATCGAACTGGCCGAAATGGTCGTTGAAGCGGCCAACACGCCAAATGAGTTCCGCTTCCTCTATCCGCTCGATGCGCCGATCAAGCAGAAGATCGAAACCATCGCGACTGAAATCTATGGCGCGGCAGGCGTGTCCTACGAGCCGCTGGCCGAACGCCAGATCCGCGATTACGAAGCAAACGGCTTTGGCAACCTGCCTATCTGTATGGCCAAGACACACCTGAGCCTGAGCCACGATCCCAAGCTGAAAGGCGCGCCGGAAGGCTTCATCCTGCCGATCCGCGAGGTGCGCGCCAGCGTCGGGGCCGGGTTCATCTATCCGATCTGCGGCGACATGCGGACCATGCCCGGCCTGCCCGACCACCCGGCGGCAGAACAGATCGACATCGACGAACACGGGAAGATTGTGGGGCTGTACTAGCTACCACACTCTGGCCCTTCTCCCCTGATGAAGCGCCCTGCGGGGCGCAAGCGGGGAGAAGGGAGAGTAGGTGAGGGCTGAAAGGAGACTAAGAACCTGAAGTGTCTACCCGCGTCCAGCCGTAGCGGGCTGGCGGGCCTCCTGTGTTTCCACGGTGGCGGGCTGTGGCTGCGGGTAGAGGCGCAGCGTCCAGTCGTACAGCGCTTCCAGATGCTGGCGCAGGAATTTGCGCGAGTCTTCGTTAATCAGGTTGCCCTGCTCGTCGAAGGCCGAAGTGGGGAGATTGCTGATGTAGACCTCCGGCTTGTTCAGCGGAAACATGTTGACGGCTACAGCAATCTGGTGAAGCTCTAACTGGGCGCGGACCGTGCCATAACGCGAGCCAACGCCGATAATGCCGAGCGGCTTTCCGTACAACGGCGAGGGCGAACCGGGCGGTTCGTGCAATTCCACGCGCGAAGCCCAGTCAATCGCGTTTTTGAGCACACCCGTTACCGAATAGTTGTATTCAGGGCAGGCGATCAGGAGCGCGTCGGCCTCGCGGATTTTGCGCCGGAATTCCGCCACGGCAGGCGGATAGCCCTGCTGCCGGACATCCTCGTTATAAAGCGGGATGGGCGACAGGTCGAAGATTTCCAAGGTCATGCCCTGCGGCAGCATGTCTTTAGCAATGTGCAGCAGTCGTGTGTTGTAAGAGCCTTTGCGCAGGCTGCCGGAAAAGCCTAACACGTGAATATCTCGGGCCATTTGATCAGGTTTCCTCATCTCATTCCGAAACTATGGCTTGCAATTATAGTTGCAAGACTGGCAATCGGTCCGAACGCTCATACAACACAAAGGTAGAATATCGCAAGGCTGTTGCTGCGGCGTTCGCCTTCGATCAGCCGAGGCGGTCTTCGATCTCCCAGACGTGGTCAAGATCGTGCCAGGCCAGACGGCGGACAAAATAGCGCGGCGTCCAGCGTTCTCCGCCGCGTGGACCGCGCGGCGGGATTTCACCGCGAACCGCTGCATCCAGCGTGGTCAGGATCGCTTCACGGAGGGGCGCGAACGCCTTGCTCGGATCATCTTCGTTGCCGGGTTTCGCCTTTCCGCCGAGGCTGGTGAGATAAGAGGCTGTGGCTCCGCCAACGTGCTCGACGATCTTCTCCAGCTCGCGTCCACCACCGCGCGGGCCTTTTGCGAGAGCCTTGCCTCTGGCCATCGCGACAGTTTCATCAAACGCCCGCCAGCAGGCTTGCAGGATCGTCTTCCAGCGCTCCAGTTCGTCCGGGGAAACCGGCTCGCTATCGCCGGGCAGAGGCAGGTTGGGCGCGCCAAAATCGGTAGTGGCGTTGCCCTGCTTCCGCTCGACCACGACCAGCGCACCGACATCGGACGGCGGGATAAAGCCGAGTTGCGTCGATTGCAGCACGCGCGCATAGCGTGGGCCATAGTCAAACAACGCTTGCAGGGCGGCTTCTTCTCCGCGCCCGCTGCGCGACCAGCCCGGCCAGTCCAGAGCGGTAGCGAACGTTTTGCTCTTGCCGACTTCCAGATACACATCGATTTGTTTCGCGTTACGTGCCATCCGGCTCATCTCCATGATGGTTCTGGCTTACACCGCGCCTGAACCCGCCTGATTCAGGCGCACGCCCATCATACCACCAACCAGCCGCGCACATTTTCCGCCAGATAGCGCTTTACCGCAGAAGCTCATTGTCGAGGCTGTCAGGCATAACGGCTGCCAGTTCCTCGAAGACGGCGCAGCCCTCGCCGCCGGCCACCGCGCGCAGTTCAAGGCCTTGATGCGCGAACGTCCCGACCCACTCGCTCCAAAGTTCCGGCGACAGGTCGCGGTAAAACACCGCCAGCGCCAGAGGCTCGCCGCCCTGCGGCTTGACGTACCACGTGCCCGTTAGAATGGCGGGCAGACTGCCGCCCTTCGCGGCCAGATAGTCATACACCTGCCGGTTGGCCGGATTCACGTCCATCAGCCAGTTCAGGATGGACTGCATGAATTGTTGCCCTGCACCGGCAAACACGTCCCCATGGAAGGCCGCTTCCATGATCGTCAGCATGTCACGCGCGCTGCCTCTGTTATCGAACGCTGCCAGATACGCCGCCTGCTTCTCCAGTTCGGCGGCAGCGGCCTCAGGATCGTCAAGCAACGAATCCAGTTTGCGCTGCTGGTACGCTAGTTCCGCTTCCCGCCATTCCGCGTCCGCCAGATACCGGTTTTCCAGATGCTGGCGGGTGGCCAGCAGGCTATCCCGGTCCAGCGATTCCGGGTCTACCTGCCCCGTCTCGTGGTTGTCGAACGCCAGATAGAGGCCAAGGTAACTGCCTGACGGCAGGTCGGTATTTTCCAGCCCAAGCTCGTCAAACAGCTCTGGAAAGCCATCGCGCCCAAGTTTGGAAAGGAGAGCGTCCGGCGCGGCATTGGAACTGTAGGCGATCATGGCATAAGCCACGTTGGCGAGCGTGACAGCGTCCTGATCGGGTGCAAGCGTGTCCAGCCAGGCCTGATGCGCCCCGCCATCCGTGCCGGGAAGCCAGTAAGCGTTGACGGCTTCCAGCGGAATTTCCTCATCAGGGTCGATCATGCCCGCGTCGATCTGCCGGGCCATCTCGGCCAGAACGACCAGCTTGTAGGTCGAGGCGAGCGGGAATGGCTCTTGCGCGTTCAACGCAAACGCCGGGTTGCTCTCGCCGGCTGTATAACACAAGACGGCGACATCGTCCCGGTTTTCCGCAATGTAGTCGAGGATGGGTTCGGCGGGTGGAAACGCCTGCGCCCGCGCCAGAAACGATGCCGCGGCCAACAGGAAAATTGCAAACACTGACCATAGCCGTCGCATAAGCGATGCTCCCTAACTCGAAAATTCGGATGGGTTGGTGAAGGCTAAAACGCGTGCGCGAGCGCGAATGGCGCACTCAGGGTTCAGTATTCAGGCTGTTCTGCAACTCCGTCAGGCGTTTCCAGTACGCCGCCAGCGCGATCTTGCCCTGATCGGTGATGCGATAACGCGTCGCCGGCACTTTGCCCTTGAAGAACTTTTCGATCTCGATGTACCCGGCTTCTTCCAGCCGGGCCGTCTGCTTGCTCAGGTTGCCTTTGCTCAGCCCGGTTGCCGCCAGCAGAAAGTTGAAATCGGCCCATTTGACCTTGCTCAACACTGCCATGATGAGCAAGCGCGCCGGTTCATGCACCACCCGGTCAATCTCCATGGCAGCCTGCAACTTCGCAAAGGCATTGCCGTTTTGTTCTTCACCGAGTTCGCCGGTCATGGTTAACCCTCTGCCTTGAGGCGCGACGTGAGTTCCTGAAAATACCGGTGTTCGCGCAGGCCGACGCCGATGAGCACAACCGCGCCGATGAAAGCCGGCCAAGCCGGCGCGACCTTACTCATGGCCTCCAGTGAAAAGTCCTCTGGGGCCAGGGAGTACGCGCCACCCGCGCCGTGCACCGCGCAGGCCGACAGCAAAAAGACACCGACGATAAACTCAAGCGGCGTCCGCAGATAGCGCCACGTGAGAACCGGCATAAGCACGACAAAGGCGAGGTAAATCCAGTTGCCGGGATTGTTGATCCCAACGTTGAAAATGATGAAGGCGGCGACGCCGGCGCTGATCAACGCCACAAAACCGGTGAAAAGCAGATGCTCCCGGCGTTTCTCGTCCGGCCACACTTCTTTAACCTCCCCTAACGGGCGATAGAACCGCGCGCGGATAAGTTCCTTGCCAAGCAGCCAGACCAGTGTCGCGCCGATGGTGAGTCCGGCT
Source organism: Chloroflexota bacterium (assembly GCA_003242205.1). Classification (GTDB taxonomy): domain Bacteria; phylum Chloroflexota; class Anaerolineae; order Aggregatilineales; family Phototrophicaceae; genus ZC4RG36. The sequence goes on from QGUR01000110.1 coordinate 7,506, forward strand.
GTCACCACGCCACCGCCCAGCAACGTCCCGGCCAGAATGACGACCAGCCCCACGACGCCGCCGAGCACCTTGCCCAGACCGCCGCGCGTCTGTGAATAGCTGGCGTAGGCCTCCGATAACTGCTGTCGCCGGTGGATGTCTTCAAGCAGCATCTCATCCATATCACTCTCCGAAACTGGTTTACACTAGAAACCAGTTTCAGGATACGGATAGTTTGTCGAAATGTCAAGTAGTCGAGCGCACGATACAGGCGCGGCTTGCTTCGTGGTTGAATTTGTGAAGGTGAAGTCACACAGGAGCGTTTCGTGTCCGGCGCTACCCGATCAACATCGCCATCGAACCGGATCGCAGGCGCAACTGCTCACACGCGCGGCGACTTGCCGGTCAGCCGCGTGAAGGCCTGATAGCCAAGCCAGCGAAACGGCTCCGGCGGGATCGGCACGTAGCCCTGCTGGTAAAATGGCAGCCCGCGCCAGCGCTCGTCATCCCCGGAATACAGATCGGTCAACACCTGCCCCGCGATATTCGCCAGCGTGACGCCATGGCCACAATAGCCGATGGCATAAAACATATTCCGGTGATCGCCACGCACACCCATCAGCGGCGTGCGGTTGAGCGTGATACCCAGCGTGCCGGTCCAGCGGTGCGTAATGGGCACTTGCGTACTTCCGGGCAGATAGCCGTGCATCGTCGCCTCCACCCGCCGGAAGGACTTCTCAGCCGAGGCAGGCGAACCCGGGTAGGCGGTGCGGTTGCGGAACAGATAGGCATAGGACTGGTTGCTGCCACCGCCAAAGACGATATGCCCCTCGCTCGTCAGGCTGGAATAGGCGATCCGGTCGAGGTCGTCCGAGAACGCAGCGAACCGGCGCCAGCCGAGCGCCGCCTGCTGTTCCGGCGTCAGCGGCGCGGTCGCAAAGACGTGTGAATGCAGCGGGAAAAGCGCATCGTGGAAATAGCCGAGCTTGCCCGTATAGCCGTTCGTCGCCAGCACGACCGCCTTCGCCCGCACTTCGCCTTCGGGCGTCGTCAGCACGATGGTCGCCCCCTCGCGAATTTTCAACACCGGCGTCTGTTCAAAAATCGCCACGCCCTGCTCGATGAGGACCGGGCGCAACCCGCGCACCAACTGCGCCCCGTTGATCTGCCCCGTGTCCGGGTCCAGCACCGCCCCATGAACGCCCTCCAGCGCCAGCGTCGCCCGCAGCGCCGCGCTGTCAAGAAAACGCTCCGGAATGCCGATTGACTGGTGATATTCCACTTCAGCATGGGCCGCTTCGGCGCGCCGGGCATCGGTATACACGGTCAGCGTGCCGTCGCAGCGATAGCTGACCTGCAGGTTGTGCCGTTCGATCAACTCGCGGATCATCTGGATACCGGCGCGCGTTATTTCGTAAATCCGCCGCGTCATCTCCGGGCTATGATCGGTCACGCCCGAAACCCAGTTCAGCATCATGCCGCCGTTGCGCCCGCTGGCCCCGTTGGCCAGCGTTTTCGCTTCCAGCAATACCACGCGCTTTTCAGGATAGCGACGGCTGAAATGGTAAGCCGTCGAAACGCCGGTGAAGCCCCCGCCGATGATTGCAAGGTCGGCGGTGATGGATTCGCGCAGCGGCGGGCCGGGCCGGTAATCCGGTGTCTGGCTCGTCCATAGCGAGTGGTTATCGTCGATTTCCAGCCGTTCCGGAAAAGCGCGCTCGGTCAGCGGCGCGGTCAACAGGGCCAGCCGCGTTGCCCCTAACAGCAGTTTCTCGGTCAGCGGGCGGGTCGGGGAAAGTGCGGGCATGCAGCGTTCCTAAGTCGTGGTGATCGTGGCGCAACATCCAAATAGCGGGCGGGCCGCCCGCTGCAATATTGTAACGCAGTGAAATAGTGAGGGGGCAGGCTTCATCCCCGTTTTCCCGCGTTATGGTGAAGGAGATATACAGATCATCCGCGGCGCAGGGTGGCACTCGCGCGTATGGCGGCCAGTTGCTATAGTCGAAGCCGTGTCGTTTTCCCCGAAGAGAGTGACGCGCGATGCCGTGCCTGATCCGCCTGCTCACGCCTGATGGCCTTGCGCCTGTCAATTACAGCGCCGATTCACTGGCCGCTGCCTCAGCCCATGAGCCGGATGGCGTCTACACGGTCGCCAGAACGTTCAATACAACTCAGGTCTTGAAATTCGACGCCCATCTCGACCGGCTGGAAGACTCCGCCCGGCGCGAGGGCATTCCACTCCGGCTGGATCGCGCGCGCCTGCGCGCCGCTCTGCGACAGGTCATCACCGAAGCCGGTTTTGGCGACGCGCGTTTCCGTATCACCGTCCCGGCCCGGCAGCCCGACCACCTGATCCTATCGGTCGAGCCGTTCACACCGCCCTCATCAGACCTTTACCATCGCGGCGCGCGCTGCCAGACCGTTCCGCACGAACGCCGCAGCAATCCGGCGGCCAAAACGACGGACTGGATGGAGGCGCGGAAACGCATTCAGGATACGTTCGCGCCCGGCATTTACGAAGGGCTGCTACTGAGCGAAGACGGGCACATCCTCGAAGGGATGACGAGCAACTTCTACGCCGTCGTCGATGGATACTTGCACACGGCCGGAGAAGGCGTGTTGCCGGGTATCGCGCAGCAGATCGTGCTGGAAATTGCGCCCGCCATCGTGCCGGTCAAGCGCGAGCCAATCCACATCACGCAACTGGTCAGTCTGGACGAAGCGTTCATCAGCAGCGCAAGTCGCGGCATCATGCCGGTTGTGGAAATTGACGGCATCCACATCGGTGATGGCTTTCCGGGCCCGATCACGCTGGCCCTGCGCGAAGCCTATCTCGTCTGGGTCAACGCCAATCTGGAAGAACTCTAATCGCCACAAAGCCCGGCACGAGGATGCGGATCAATCCAGCGGCGCTTTGAAATCGTAAATGCCATCGCGGATCGCCCAGCGCCGGCCATCGCGCACACAGCGCACCAGATTGCTGTCGTGGGCCAGCGCCCCGCCACATTCAGGACAGGCGAACAACAGGTCACGGCTGAGGTTGTCCTCGGTCTGCCCTACGGCGATGTTCCGTGTGAAAATGCTCGGCGAATAGAGCAGCCCGCTGCGCTGGAGCAGGCTATCGATCTGCACCAGCAGGCCGGTCGGCAGTTTTTCCTTCAGCACGCCCAGACGCAGAAACGATACCGGCACGCGCTTCTGCGTGCTGAAGCCCGCTTCACGCAGCGCGCGGATGATGTAATCGGGATGGAAGTCGAAATTCAGCTCCACGAACTCGACCGGCTCGTGGTCATACGGATTCCAGTCCTGCTTCTTCAGCGCGTAACGCAGCATAGCCTTGGCGTTGCGCTTGTTGGCATGTTCCAGAATGAACAACCCATTGGGAACCAGAACGCGCCGCACCTGTTCCAGAACGGCCGGCACATTCGCCATGTGGTGAATGACGCGGATCATCGTCGCGCCATCGAAGACGCCGGGGTGAAACGGCAGGCGATAGGCGTCCGCCGCGACGTAAATATAACGTTCCGATCGGCCAAGCTGCTCCTGCGCGTATTGAAGCTGAGACAGCGAATAATCGAGCAGCACGACCTGCCGGTAACCGTTATATTCGTTCGTCAGCCGGCCAAAGCCCGCTCCAACTTCCAGCAGCCGTCTGCCGCCCTCGGCGGGGAGAAGGCGGCGCAGCGCGAGTCGTTCGACACGATCCTCATACTCGCGTCCCTTGCGCTCCCAGAAGTCGGTGCGATAGGTCGAACCCTCGTAGTCACAAATTGGCGGCTGCGCCGGCTGAGACTTGGGCATCGTGCTCTGCTTTCCTTAACACTGAAGCGCGGGGGCGCTCCTTCAGGGCCGGAACAACCACCAAAGCATTCTAGGCGCTATCGCCCTGCCGGGTTGGTTCCGGCGTCGTGCCGACGGCCAGCCCCAGCCCCATGCCGAAAGCGACCGCCAGCATCGTGTTTCGCAGCAAAAGCTTACCGAGAATCAGGCCAACCGCAAAACCCGCTGCGAACAGATTGCCATCCACCGTCAGGGTAAACGTGTTGCTCCCGGTGCTGATTCGCGTCGTGTAGGATTGCCGCGTCGCGCTCTGTGCCTTCGTTTGTGCTGTTGCCATGCTGGTGTCTCCTGGAAGCCTTGCCGGACATTACAATTAATATAGCGGCTTTGAGACTTCCAGGCAATGACCGCCAGCCATCACTTATCCGGCGCTCACCCGCCGGGCGACAGAATGCCGTGATCTTCGCTCGGCGACGCGATTACGCCGGCGGACGTATCGACGGTTCTACTCGAAAATGCGCCGGCGTTCGCAGCGGGCGCAGCCTGTGCGACCTGACGCGCGTCCTGATAGACCGTCTCGTAATAGCTGCCGTCATAGTAGGCTGATGGAATGCCGAGCGCCGCCAGCGCCTGTCGTGCGTTGGTGTTCACCGCTTCCGGGCCGCCTTCAGCATAGACCTCAGGGCGCAGCGCCGCGTCGAGCGCGGGAATGCCGCCCGGCGGGACCAGACGCGTTGCCAGCGGCTGGTGCGCCGGCGGCATCGCCTCCCCCACCAGCTCGTAGTTCAGGCCTGCCGTCAGCGAATAACCGGGCCAGGGATCGCTCACCGGAGCAGTATCGGCCAGCAGATCCGGCGCATTGCCCGCCAGCAGATCGCTGACCAGTATTCCGGCTTCGTCATAGTCGTCCGGCAGGTTATGTAGGGCCAGCACCAACGGCTCGAACAACAAGCGCAGGTTATCGAGCGCGTCGTGAAGCTGCGTCTCCTGAACCGGAATGACCGCCCGCACGTCGAGCGCGACGTCGAGCGTTTCATCGACCGGCACGTCAAGGTCGAGGCGTACCGGTAACTGTAATCCCGCGGGAAGCTGGAGGTTGACCTGAGCATTATTGAGCGTGCCGACGCCGGGCAGGGTGATGACCGCGGAAACCTGCATCGGCACGGCCTGCGTCAGCGTTACCACCGTTTCGGTTTCCAGCGGAATGTTCATCACGACCGGGATCGTATCGCGCACCGGGATGGTGTAATCAATTGTTGCCCGGTCCAGCCCAACGAAACTGGCGTGCAACCCGCCGACCAACGGCATGGCGATATTGCGCTTGATGTCGAAAATCGTCGCCAGCAGTACCACAACCACCGCAACCAGAATAAGGTTGACGATAAACGAAAAGACAATCATGAAGTTTTTGAAGCCGCTGCCGATTGTCCTGAGCACCCGCATGGTGTTCTCCTGCTCTGTGGTACGCTGCCGTCAACTCCACTATACCATTGAGCCGGCATGGAACAAATGCGTTTCTAACCTTTGTTCCTTAATGCTTTTCCACCGGCACAAGGCAAACAAAAGCCCCTCCACGTGCCGGAGGGGCTTACG
>QGUR01000427.1 GCA_003242205.1 Chloroflexota bacterium
GTTTGGGTGAAAGGGGCGTTGAATGTGGTTTTTTACCTTAGTAAGCGGTGGCCTGCCCCCGCGGGGGCCAAACCACCCCAGGGCAACCAGCGGGTTTGTGCCGGGGCGGTTCGCGCCGTGGCAGCTTACACAGGCGCATTCCCCGGCAGCATAGAGGCCGGGAAGCACCGTCCAGTTAGCGTCTATCACGACTTCGGCGTTCACGTTGGTCGGAATGCCGCCCATCGCGTAATGCGCCGTGGGCTGGATCGGCATCGGCTCTTTCACCGGATCAATGCCGAGATAGGTGCGGCAGAAGTCAAGAATATCGGGCAGCTTCTTCTCAATATAGTCGCGATCAATGCGGCGAGTTTCACCGGCTTCAGCCAGATAACGGTTGACGGTTTCGGGGCGAACGTCGAGATAGACGTAGTCCTTGCCCTGAATACCGTTGCCGTTGCGAATCTCTAAATAAATGGCCCGGCTGATGACGTCGCGGCTGGCGAGGTCCTTAATCGACGGCGCGTAACGCTCCATGAAGCGCTCGCCGTGGCGGTTGATGAGCACGCCACCTTCGCCGCGCACACCCTCGGTGATGAGGATGCCCATCTTGTAGATGCCCGTCGGGTGGAACTGGAAAAATTCCATGTCCTGCATCGGAATGCCGCGGCGAAAGACGACTGCCGCGCCGTCGCCCGTCAGGCTATGCGCGTTGCTGGTCACCGACCAGATACGGCCCCAGCCGCCGGTCGCAAACAGCGTCGCTTTCGCATGGAAAACATGCAACTCGCCGGTTTCCATCGAGACAGCGACAATCCCCGCGGGGCGGCCGTCGTTCATAATCAGGTCGACGCACTGAAACTCGTCGAAAAATTCGACGTTGTGCTTGATGCACTGCTGATACAGCGTCTGCAAAATCATGTGGCCGGTCCGGTCGGCGGTATGGCAGGCGCGGCGAACCGGCTTTTCGCCAAAGTTTGACGTGTGCCCGCCAAAACGGCGCTGGCTGATACGCCCATCCGGCGTGCGGTCGAACGGCAGGCCCATATGTTCCAGCTCGATGACGGCGTCTATGGCTTCATTCGCCAGCACCCATGCGGCGTTCTGGTCCACCAGATAGTCGCCGCCCTTGACGGTATCAAAGGCATGCCACAGCGGTTTGTCTTCTTCGAGGTTGCCCAGCGCCGCGCCGATGCCGCCCTGAGCAGCGCCGGTATGGCTGCGCGTCGGATATAACTTGCTAACTACGGCGACTTTCGCGCCACCCTTCGAGGCATACAGCGCCGCCATAAGACCAGCCCCGCCAGCCCCGACGATAATCGCCTCGTACTGATGTGTCTGCATCCCAATACTCCTGACACCTGAATGCTTGTCACCCGGTCACTCAAGCGCTTTTCGGTCGCGCAGGCGGCCGAAGACGCGCATTCCTCCCTAGTTTAGTGCTGGCCTATGGTTTGAAGCGCCTGTTCGGCCATCTGGATCGCGGTTTCGTCGACGCCTGCAAGCAGCGCCGCGCCGCCAACCGCCAGCAGGACAACCGTGCCCAGCGCGCACAGGATCACCATCGCCCGGCGCACCGTCGAGTTGCCCGCATAGTCCGTCAGCACATAGCGCAGGCCGTTGAAACCGTGCAGCGTGACCAGCGCCAGCAACGCGATATCAAACAACCGCCAGACATAAACCCCGGCAATGGCATAGCTCCAGCGTTCAAAGACGAACTCCGTCGCCGTGCCGGATTCATTGATCGCGCTGGTCGCCACGATCACCGAGTCCTGTGCCGTGATGTCGAACACACCCTGTAGCACGTGCATCATCGCCAGATGGCCAAAGACCAGCGGCAGGATCAGTACGCCGCTGATCCGCATGTACGACCACCAGAACTTCTCCATCGCGCTCGGCGGCTTGCGCGTGCCGGTACGATCTCCGGCCAGCGCGCCGTACAGCGCCGACAGAATCAGCGCCGCGATGATGGCGGCGACAATGCCAACCGCGAACGGGAGCTGCGCCGCCAGCACCGTTCCCAGCGGCAGCACATCGGGGTTGGAGCCGTAGTGCGCCAGCACATGCCCGAACATGCCGATGAAGACGGGTATCAGGATCAGCACCGTTCCTAACAGCACGTAAATGGCCGCCTGCCGTTGGTAACGCCACCAGGCGGGGCGGTAATCAAACACGGCGATGCGAATGCCGTTCAGCGCATGGTAGACGACAGCCGCTACGAGAGCGAACTCGCCGGCGGTGAAGAGTGGGGTCTGGTAAATCTTGATCGCTTCTTCGTACAGGCCGGGATAAAACACCGCCCACGACGTATCGATAACGTGAAGTACGAGGAAGAACAGAACACCCAATCCGGTTATCCGGTGGAGCACCCAGCTCCATTGTCCAATGGCGCCGCGATATCGCAGCGTTTCGGTTACGGTATACACAAGTGAAGTCAAGGTATTTCTCCCGAAATAACAGTATGACGTGCGAAGCATACAGCGGGGTACATTAACGCGAGATTATAACACGCGGGCATGACTGGGCAACAAAGCCGGTATCCCGTTGGTCTTGAAAGCGCGCGGCGAGGACGAGGCGTTCCTTTTGTATCGAGTTGTAGCGAGCGCTCAAGTGAATTGCCGGGGCGTCTAGCGCAATCGCTCCAGCATCCGGCTGGCAAGCTGCCGCACGTTCTGATCGGAATCTTCCTGCATCGCTTTCAGTGTATGCCTTGCGATGTTGCCTCCGATGATTCCCAGCGCCGTCACGACAGACAGCCGTACCTGCACGTTCGGATCGTTAGCTACTTTCGCCAGCGCGGGCGCGGCTTCCGGTTCGCCAATCAGCCCCAAAATGTCTGCCGCGTGCTCCCGCACCTGCGCGCGCTCATCGGACAACGCGCCGATCAGCGCGGGCAACGCTGCCCGGTCGAAGCGCTCCAGAACGGACATCGCCGTTTCCCGCACGCCGTCATGCTCGTGCGCCAGCAGCGACACAAGGGCCGGGATCGCCTGTTCGTCGCAATCTGGCCCAGCGCAAGCGCCGCCTTGGCCACGACCGCCGGATCTTCGTCCGCCAGCGCGTCGAGCAGCCCATCGACAGCGCGGCGATGGCCCAGTTTGCCCAGCGCGTGCG
>QGUR01000428.1 GCA_003242205.1 Chloroflexota bacterium
TGCTCCTGCGGCGACTGCGGAGGCGACTTCCGTGCCGGTCGAGGCGGTCGGATTCCGCGTCGTCCTCGCGCCGGAGACCGAGGTTGACGCGACCGTGCTGCAAGAGACGGCAGCGATTGTCGAGCGCCGCCTGCGCGCGCTGGGAGTCAGCGCCGCGATCGGCATTGGCGATCAGGGGACGATCCGGGTCGAAATGAGCGCGCCGGAGAATCTGGATCAGGTACTGGCATCCGTACAGCAGGCCGGACTGCTGGAATTCGTCGATTTCACCGGATTGCTCGACCAGATCAATGATTTTGTCGACCGGACGATTGCCACGACGGCAGGCCCCGACCGCGAGGACGCGCTGCTCAATCCCGAAACAAACGCGCCGTTCCAGACGGTTGTCACGGGTGCGGATATCGCCAATGCCAGCGTGACCGAAGTGAATGGCAACTGGGGCGTGCGTTTTGATTTCACGGAGGACGGCGGCGCGACCATGGTCGAATTCACCGGAGCGCATGTCGGCGAGCCGCTGGCGATTGTGCTCGACGGACGGGTGATCTCGATTCCGGTCATTCAGAGCGCCTTCGGCGCGGAAGGCGGCCTGTTGCAGGGCGGTTTCGATCAGGAGCAGGCAAACCGGCTGGCGCTCCAGCTCAACTTCGGCGCACTTCCGGTCGGTCTAGATGTCCTGACGGTCGAGCCGCTTGAAGCGCTGCCGGAAGCGTTGGCCGCCGCGCCGACCGTGGCGACCAGCACGCCTACCCCGACCGCGACGCCCGACCCGCGTCCGACGGCGACAACGGGCCAGATTCAGGTGGTGGAAGAGGTGTTCGAGCGCGGGCGCATGTTCTATATTGAGCCGCTCGATCAGATCTGGGTGATGGTTGTGACCGGTGAAGGCCGCGGCACGTGGAGCATCTACCCCGACACCTTCGAGGAAGGCGACGCCGAATTTGACCCGAGCATCGTGCCGCCCGATGGCCTGATGCAGCCGGAGCGCGGATTTGGCAAGCTATGGCGCGAAAACCCGGAGGTTCGGGAAGCTCTCGGTTGGGCGGTGACACCGGAATTCGGCTATGTCAGCGAATATCGCTACCAGCCGGGTGGGCATTTCGACGAGAACGGGGAATTTGTCCCCGGCCCCGGCTATCACGTGCTGTTCAGCCTGTATGGCGAGGCCTTCCGCTTCAACGAGGAAGACAATACGTGGCAGCTTGACTGAGGCGCATTCGCGGGGCGGGGCACTTGGGCAAGCCGGCTGTTCCGCTGGTGACAGATACCGGGCGATACCGGCGCGCGCTATACTTTATGCGGGAGCGGTAGCGCGCGAACACAGCAAAGGATAACGGATGACGGAGAACCAAAACACGGACGTCCTGATCGTCGGCGCGGGGATGGCGGGCCTGAATGCCGCGCGAGCGTTGATCGAACGCGGGCTATCCGTTGTCATAGTCGAACGAGAGAATGAGGTTGGCGGGCGTATGGCCACGCGGCGGGTTGGCCCCGGGCTGGCGGACGAAGGTTGCCAGTTCTTCACCGTGCGCGTTCCCGAGTTCAGCGCACTGGTCGAATCATGGACGGCGCAGGGCTTGGTGTATGAGTGGTCGCGTGGCTGGAACGATGGCAGTCTGGCCGTCACGCGTGATGGACGCCCGCGCTATGCCGTTCGCAATGGCTTCGTGGCGCTGGCGAAACATCTGGCGCGCAATCTCGACATCCGCCTCAACGTCATTCTTGAATCGATCAGGCCGGTGCAGGATGGTTGGGAGGCTCGCGACAGCAGCGGGAGGACTTACCGCTCGCGGGCGCTCTTGCTGACGCCGCCGGTTCCGCTGGCGCTCGGCCTGCTGGACGCGGGCGGAGCGGCGCTGGCAGACGATGACCGGCAGGCGTTGGAGCGCATTGAATATGAGCCGTGCCTGACGGGGCTGTTCTGGGTGGAAGGGTTCAACGGATTGCCTGCGCCCGGCGCAGTCCAGCGACCTGAGGCCAATCTGCGCTGGATTGCCGACAATCGCCGCAAGGGCATTTCGCCTGACGCGGTGGTCCTGACCGCTCAGGCCAGTCCGACGTACAGCCGCCAGCTCTGGGATATTACCGATCAGCAGGTGCTGTCTGCCATGCGCGTCGACCTCTTGCCTTTTATCGGTGACGACGCGCGTATTGCCCTGATGCAGCTCCGGCGTTGGCGCTATTCACAGGTCACGCGACCGCATCCGCAGCCGTTCCTGCTGGCAACAGGCACGCCGCCGCTGGTGTTTGCGGGCGACGCATTTGCGGAACCGTCGCTGGAAGGCGCGGCTGTATCCGGCCTTCAGGCCGCACAAGCGCTGGCGGCTGCGCTCGCCGGCTGACGATATCTCAAAGCCGGGATTCTGTCGTCGAGTTGGTTACAGCATTCAATTCTGGCGGCGCGCCCGGCGCGCCGCCATGCCTCGTGACCGGCAGCAGTCTCATGGCTGGTTCCGGCGTCAATAATTTCCCTCTTTTTGCAATTTCAGTTGTGTGTTGTTCCGCGAAGCGCCTGATGATCGAAATTTTCTTCAGGGCAAGCGAGGGCAGATATTGTTGGCGATACGTCTACGCTCGAAACAGCAGGCTGCCACTATACTTTATAAAGCTGTGACGCTAGTTACAGTCTGAATGCAGGCAGGAAACATGCAGGAAGAACCGAAAAAGACGGATCTCGTCACCAAACATCTGCCAAACATCGGCAGTCCAAAGTATCTTCCGGCGCAGCCAGATACCGTGTTACCCGACGCCGTGCTGCCGTGGGTGTTGGAAATGCGCGTGGTTGGCACGGCGGAAACCATCCACACCAGCCTGAAGGAAACGATGCTGATCGGGCGCGCTGACCCGGAGCGTGGTTTGCGCCCGGAGATTGATCTGACGCCTTTCAATGCCCACCAGCAGGGAGTCTCGCGCCGCCATGCCATGCTGCTGGGTCGCAATGGCCGGATTACCGTCAAGGATCTGAACAGCACCAATGGGACGCGTCTGAATGGCTTTGGCCTTATCCCACAAATTGAATATCGCATCTGCCACGGCGATGAGCTGATGATGGGGCAATTCCGGTTGCAGTCCATTTTTTCATTTTCCCCGCCCA
>QGUR01000111.1 GCA_003242205.1 Chloroflexota bacterium
GAATTGTCTTTGTAAAAAGGGGGAGGTGCATCCGTGCATGTGAGCCAGCTCTGGCTTGCATCGCGGCCGATTGTCGTTCTGATACGCCAGACGTGGGCTTAACCCGTTACCCCTAACACGTATCAGAGTCCTGTAGCAGCATGGAGCCGTGATGTTTAAGCCAGTCAATCCCAAAGTCGACATTCAGAAAGTTGAACGCGAACAGATCGAGTTCTGGCGCGCGAACCGCATTTTCGAGCGCTCCATGAGCGAGCGCGAAGGCGGCCCCAATTACGTCTTCTATGAAGGCCCGCCGACGGCGAATGGCCGCCCCGGCAGCCATCACGTGCTGGCGCGTGCCTTTAAAGACATGTTCCCCCGCTACAAGACCATGCGGGGCTACTACGTCTTGCGAAAAGCCGGGTGGGATACCCACGGCCTGCCGGTCGAAATCGAAGTCGAAAAAGAGCTCGGCATCAGCCACAAGCACGAAATCGAGGAATACGGCATCGCCCAGTTCAACGAAAAATGCCGTGCCAGCGTCTTCCGCTACATCACCGAGTGGGAGAAGCTGACCGAGCGCATGGGTTACTGGGCCGACCTCGATGATGCCTACGTGACCTTCACCAACGACTACATCGAGAGCGTGTGGTGGATCCTCAAACAATTGTGGAACAAGGGCCTGCTCTACGAAGGGCTGAAGGTTGTTCCCTACTGCCCGCGCTGTGGCACGCCGCTCAGCAGCCACGAGGTCGCGCTCGGCTACCGGGAAGTGAAAGACCCAAGCGTCTTTGTGCGCTTCCCGCTGCGCGACAAACCGGGCGTCTACTTCCTCGTCTGGACGACAACGCCATGGACGCTCCCGGCAAACGTGGCGCTGGCTGTGGGCGAGAAGATCGACTACGTTCAGGTCGAGGGGCCATCTCCCGACGGCGAAGGCAAGGAACAACTGATCCTCGCCGCCGAGCTGATGAACAAGGTGCTGATCCATCCCGAAGAGTACCGCGTCGTCCGGCGCATGAAGGGCAAGGATCTGCTCGGCATCCATTACAACCCGCTCTATACCTTCCTGCCGGTCGAGCGCGATTACGCCTATGTTGTCGCGGGCGATTTCGTCAGCACCGAGGACGGAACCGGCATCGTCCATATCGCACCGGCCTTCGGGCAGGACGACATGGCAGTCGGCCAGGCCAATAACCTGCCGGTGCTGCAAACCGTCGCCGCCGACGGCACGTTTATCAACGACGTGACCGAGTTCCGTGGCATGTGGGTTAAGGACGCCGATCCGGAAATCACGCGCGATTTGAAGCGGCGCGGCCTGCTCTACAAGTCGGAGAAGTACGAACACAGCTACCCCTTCTGCTGGCGCTGTGGCACGCCCCTGCTCTATTACGCCCGCAACACGTGGTTCGTTCGCACCACCGCCTATCGCGACCGGATGATCGAGCTTAACCAGACGATCAACTGGGTTCCGAGCCACGTCAAAAACGGGCGCTTCGGCAACTGGCTGGAAGACCTGAAGGACTGGGCGTTGGGCCGCGAACGCTACTGGGGCACGCCGCTGCCCATCTGGCGTGACGACAAGACGGGCGAGATGATTTGTGTCGGCAGCGTCGCCGAGCTAAGCCAGCTTGCGGGCCGCGACCTGACCGGACTTGATCTGCACCGCCCCTATGTCGATGAGATCACGTTCCCGAACCCGAACGGCAGCGGCGGAACCATGCGCCGCGTCGTCGAGCTGATCGACGTCTGGTTCGACAGCGGTTCGATGCCGCTGGCACAGTGGGGCTACCCGCACCGGAACGTCGAAATGTTCGAGTCGCAGTATCCCGCCGATTACATCTGCGAAGCGGTCGACCAGACGCGCGGCTGGTTTTACAGCCTGCACGCCATCTCATCCATGCTGTTCGAGCAGGTCGCCTTCAAGAACGTCATCTGTCTGGGCCACATTCTCGACGCCGATGGCCAGAAGATGTCCAAGAGCAAAGGCAACGTCGTCGACCCGTGGGACATTCTGGACACGCACGGGGCCGACGCCTTCCGCTGGTATTTCTACACCGCCAGCCAGCCGGGCGAATCGCGGCGCTTCTCGCGAGACCTCGTTGGCGAAGTCGTGAGCAAATTCTGGCTGACGCTGTGGAATACCTACAGCTTCTTCGTGACTTACGCCAACATCGACGGCTGGACGCCGGAAAGCGAACGACCGCCGGTTACCAAGCGCGACGAACTGGATCGCTGGATTCTGGCCGAACTGCACCAGTTAATCCAGCAGGTGACTGAAGCCTACGACACCTATGACGTGCCCGGCGCGACCCGGCCCGTGCAGGCGTTTGTCGAGGTGCTGAGCAACTGGTACGTTCGTCTGAGCCGCCGTCGCTTCTGGAAGAGCGAGAGCGATACCGACAAGCTATCGGCCTATGCCACGCTGTACGAGTGTCTGGTCACCGTGGCGAAGCTGATCGCGCCTGCCGCGCCGTTCATCAGCGAGGCGATCTACCGCAATCTGGCCGCCGAAGTGAATGGCGCTCCGCCCAGCGTGCATCTGGCGCTATGGCCCGAAGCCGACCCTAGCCTGATCGAGCAGTCGCGCCTCGATGAGATGCGGCTGGTGCAGCGGCTGGTCAGCCTGGGCCGCGCCGCCCGCGAGTCGGTGAAAATCGGCGTGCGCCAGCCGCTGGCCGAGGCGGCATTTGTCGTGCGCGAGGCGGGCGAAGCGGCCATCCTCGAAAAGATGTCCGGCCTGATCCGGAACGAATTGAACGTCAAGGCCGTCCGCGTGCTGGCCGAGCCACAGTACGCGCTGAACCCGCTGCCACAGCTTCTGGGCCGCAAATTCGGCAAGAACTTCCCACGCGTTCAGAAAGCTCTGCGCGAGGGCGCGCAGGACGATGTGCAGCGCTGGGCGAAGATGCTGCTGGCGGGCGAGAACGTAACTATCGAACTTGATGGCGAGACGTTTGAAGTGACGCCGGAAGAAGTCGAAGTCCATATGACAGCGGGTGAAGGTTCGGCCTTTGCCGAGGAAAACGGCTATATGGCCGTGCTCGACACGCGGTTGACCGACGATCTGATCAACGAAGGGCTGGCGCGCGAAGTCGTGCGCCGCGTCCAGTCGATGCGCCGCGACGCCGATTTCAACATCAGCGACAATATCGTGACGCGCTATGTCGCCAGCGAGCGGCTGGCAAAGGCCATCGAGCAGTTCGCGGACTACATTCGCGCCGAAACGCTGTCGGCAAAGCTGGAACAAGCCGAACCCGATGACGGCTTCTACCGGAGCGAGTTCACGTTCGACGGCGAAACGCTCGCCCTCGGCGTCAAGCGGATCGAATAAGCTCACGGGTGGCCCAGGCTCAGCAAGACCCTGGGCCACCACTCGCATTGTGCATTTGCGACAAACTGCCAGACACAGGCATATAACGAGCGGCTGTTGCGCGTCAAAGCATACAAGAACGCGCCTTCCCCTTGTGAAAATCCCTCAATATACGCTCTGACACTTTGTTGAAAGTCACTATAATTAAGAGCAGTGTACCCGCATAAAATCTGCATCGGTTCTGTGCAGGCAAGTGGGGCGTATGACTGACTCCAACAAGACCACCATCCAGGCGCTCCTTCAATTCGCATTGCCCCTCGGAACGACGCTGGTTTCCGGCTCTCCCGACACGTCGATCACGTGGGCCGTCACCGTACGCGCCCAGCCGCCCGCGTTTCCCGATATCTACGGCGGCGAACTGGCGCTGGTTTCCATGGATGTGCTGCGTGGTTATGACAGCCGTATCACGCTCGCGGAAGTGGTCGCCGGGCTGGCCGAAGCGGGCGTCCACGCGGTCGCCGCAATCGACGACATCAGCACTGAGACGACGGAAGTCGCGGCGCAGCATTCTGTGGCGCTTCTCCTGCTGCCCGAAGATTGCAGCCTGCCGCGTGTAGAACGGGCCGTGACGACGCTGATCGTCAATCAGGAAGCGCAACTTACCCAGCGCGCACTGGAAATTCAACGGCAACTGGCGCGACTGGCGGCGGAAAACCGCGATTTCAACAGTCTGTTGCAGATTATCGCCCGCGCAACCGCCAGACCGGTCGTGGTTCATGACGACGCCGGCGTTCTGATGGCTCAGGTCTATCCGAGCGTCGCCCGGCGCGCAGCCGGAGCAGGTCGCAACCTGTTGCAAAGCCTGCCCTACGGCGCGTTTCAAAACTGGCTTGCCCATGAAGCGCCCACCACGGAAGGCGTCGTCGTCTCAAGCCCGATCGGCTATACCACCGCGCTCAAGGCAGAAAAGCGCATCGCCGGTTATCTGTCGCTGGTGAATGGCCGCGAAGAACTCAATGAGTTTGACCGGCTGGTGATGGTCTACGGCGCGGACGTCTGCGCCATTGAACTGGCCAAAAGCCGCGCCATCGCCCTCGCCGTCGAGCAAACGCGTGGTGACTGGATACAAATGTGGCTTGGCGGCACGCCGGCCGACGACGATCTGCTGGCAACGCGCGCGCAGCAGGCTGGCTTTTCCCCCGACACGCTGTACATGGTCGTCGTCTTCCGGGCGACAACCGGCGCGGGCGCGTCACTTCCGCTGGACTCGTTGATCCCGCTGGTGCGCGATGACATGGCGCGCAGGCAAATCAACGGCGCGGTCGGCCAGTATGTCGACGTGATCGTCGCGCTCTACCCGCTCGAAAACCCGGCATCGGGCGAGCGTGTGCGGCGCATTGCCGAGGATGTGCGCGCGCAACTCGCGGGGCGCACGCCCAGCGGTCTTGTCGCCGCCGGCATCAGCCATCCGGCGACCGGACTGTTCGCGCTTCGGGAAGCCTATCGCGAGGCCAGAGATGCCGTCAACATCGCCAGCGAACTAGGCGACCGCGAAAGCACCACCTATTACGGCGACCTCAAACTGTACCAGTTGCTGCTGGCATTGAAGGAGCGCAATCTCGATCACCTGCGCCGCTTCCATCAGGCGACGCTGGGGCCACTGGTTGAATATGACGAGCGCAAGCAAGCCGATCTGATCCGCACGCTGAACGGGTTTTTCGAGGCCAATGGCAATCTGGCGAAAGCCGCCAGCGACCTCGATGTTCACCGGAACACGTTGGTCTACCGTCTGGAACGTATTTCCGAATTGACCGGGCTGAACCTCGACGACGCCGACAATCGCCTGCTGTTGCATCTGGCGCTCAAAGTCCGGCGCGTGTTGGCAACCGTCCCCGGCGCACGATTCGACGACTCGATATGACGGAACACAGCATGAATACAACGACCAGCTCCTCAACCACCCAGATTGCCCGCGGCGCGACGCCGGCGGACGCGCCTGCCATCGCGCGGATCTACAATCAGGGCATCGAGGATCGCATCGCCACGTTCGAAACGACACAACGGACGGCCGATGATGTGCGCCGCTGGTTCGACGGCATCCATCCGATCGTGGTCGTCGAGCGCGACGGGCAAGTAATCGCCTTCGCGGCCACATCAGGCTACCGGCCACGCGTCTGCTATGCAGGCATCGCAGAATTCTCGATGTATGTCGAACGATCGGCGCGACATCAGGGTGCGGGCCGGATGGCGCTGCTTGCGCTAATCGAAGCGGCAGAAGCGGCAGGTTTCTGGAAACTCGTGTCGCGGGTATTTGTCGAAAACAACGCCAGCCGGCGACTGCTGGCCAGCGTTGGGTTTCGTGAGGTTGGCATCTACCAACGGCACGGCCAACTGGATGGCATCTGGCGCGATGTCGTGATTGTCGAAAGACTGCTTGGCCCGGCAAGAACAGGGTTGCCAAACCAGTAAAGACCCTCGCTCTCGGCCCTCCAAAGCGCCCGCAACAGGCAAAACGAGGCGTCAGGCGCGTCTTTTTTGCCTGTTTTTACCTGCTTATCACAAGATTCTAACCATTTTCCCGCGTGGACCCACTTGTTATACAAATATTTATGCTACAATCCATACATGTGAGAGAAACGTTTCTCAACACATGCCAGACAACCTAAAGGAGTGTCATCATGGCAATCGAATTCTATGACGTGAAAACCCGCAAGAAGGTATCGATTGACGAAAGCAAGATCACCAAGACCACGTTTGAAACTCAGAATGGCCAGATCCGTTACGGCATTCGCGGCAAGACCGAAGACGGTCGCGTGCTGACGAAGTTCGTCTCGAAGAGCGACTGGGACTCGATGAAAGTTCCCGTCGACAAGGCTTCCAAGAAATAAGCGGTTGGACGCCCGCACCCTCGTTTTGGGTGCGGGGTTACCGTCAAGCCCAGAATGCCCCTAACCGGGCAAACTGATCTCTTGACGAATGACAAAAAGAACATTATTCTCTGACTGATACGTTTCAGAGGTTCTGGCACACATGATCACGCTCGGCAGCATGTTCAAGAAGGCGAAGAAGTTCAGCGTCACCTCGACGGGTGGCTGGCTTCGCGCTGTTTGCTGAGTAACGATCAGGCAAAGCGATCAAAGGCCACCCGGCGGGTGGCCTTTTTGTTTACGAAAAAACCAACCATGATGACACTGTTCGTTGTCGAATTCAAGAAGTCGAAGAAGCCCTGCACCGTCTGGCGGCGATTGTGCCGGTAGCGCTTCTTCGCGTTCGTGTAGGAACCAAGCGCCCCGACTGGCCGATCGCCAGCCGGGGCGTTTTGTTTTATTCGCCGGTCGTTGAACGAGGAGAAAAAGACATGATGACCGAATGTGTGGAATGCGGCGCTCCCTTGGTTCTGGAAAATGATGTGATGCAGGGCGAGATACTGACCTGTAGCGACTGCGGCGTGGAGCTTGAGGTCGTCAGTCTCGATCCGCTGGCCGTCGATCTCGCGCCGATGGAGATGGAGGACTGGGGCGAATGACCATCGGTATCCTTTGCAGCCGCGTGCGCGTCGAGGAAAAGCTGTTGTTTGAAGCGTTCGAGGCGCTGGGCGCGCCGGCAACACGGCTGGACGAGCGCGAAATCGCCGCCCGCGTCGGCGACTTCCACCCGGACGTGGATATCCTGCTCGAACGCAGCGTCAGCACCAGCGCCGGGCTGGTCGCGCTGCAACTGTTCGAGGCGGCGGGAATACCCACCATCAACAATTACGCCACCTCCAGCCTTTGTGCCGACAAAATTCGCACCTCGCTGGCGCTGGCTCAGGCGGGCGTGGCGCAGCCGGTCACCGAAGTGGCGTTCAGCCCCGAAGCGGCGCTGGAGGCCATCGAACGTATCGGCTATCCGGTCGTCATGAAACCGGCAACCGGCTCGTGGGGACGACTGCTGGCCCGCATCAATGATCGCGACGCAGCAGAGGCGATTCTGGAACATAAAGAAGTTCTGGGCGGCGTCGGCCATCACATCTTCTACATTCAGGAATACATCCGCAAACCGGGGCGCGACATCCGGGCTTTCGTCATCGGCACGGAAGTGATCTGCGCCATCTACCGCCACTCGCCACACTGGATCACCAACACGGCTCGCGGCGGGCAGGCAGCCAACTGCCCTGTCACGGATGAACTGGCTGATATTTGCGCGCGGGCGGCGTTGGCGGTTAGTGGCGGGCAAGGAGGCGTGCTGGCAGTCGACCTGCTGGAAGCGCCCGGTCGCGGCCTGCTGGTATGTGAAGTCAACCATACGATGGAATTCCGCAACAGCATCGCACCGACCGGCGTCGATATCCCCCGCCGCATCGCCGAGTATGTGCTGGAGCACGTGGGAGTAAGGGCATGACTCGACTGACCGTCGGCATCGTTGGCGCGTCCGGATATACCGGAGGAGAACTGCTGCGCCTGCTGCTTCAGCATCCCGGCGTGGAAGTCGTTCAGGCGACGTCGGAAAGCAACGCCGGTGCGTTCGTCTACCAGCGCCACCCACATCTGCGCGGCCAGACACGCCTGCGTTTCATCAGCCGCGACGGTCTGCAGCCATGTGATGTTCTGTTTCTGGCGCTGCCCCATGGAGAGGCGCAGCGAGAAATCGAACGCTATGCCTCCCTCGCCGGGCGGATCATCGACCTGAGCGCCGACTTCCGGCTGCGAAACCCGGATCAGTACGCCGCCTACTATGGCGAAAACCACGCTGCCCCGGAATGGCTGGGCCGCTTTGTCTACGGCCTGCCGGAACTCAATCGCGATCAGCTTGCCAACGCACACTATGTCAGCGGCGTGGGCTGCAACGCTACGGCGACCTTTCTGGCCGTCTGGGCGCTGGTGAAAGCAGGCATCCTCAATGCCGGGCAACCACTGATCGCCGATGTCAAAGTGGGCAGCAGCGAAGCCGGGCGCTCCCCTTCCGAGTCGAGCCATCACCCGGCGCGTGCGGGCGTCGTGCGCCCGTTTCAGATGACCGGCCACCGCCATACCGCCGAAGTACGGCAGGCGCTGGCCCCCTGTGGCGATTTCGACGTCCGCATTGCGGTGAGCAGCGTCGAGTTGGTGCGCGGCGTCGCGGCGGCGGTACACGTCACCCTGCCCCGCGATTTGCAGGAACGCGACCTGTGGGCTGCCTATCGCGCGGCGTGGAACGACGAGCCGTTTGTGCGTATCGTTCACGAGCGCACGGGCATCCACCGCCACCCTGAGCCGCGCCTGCTGGCGGGAACCAACTATGCCGACGTGGGCTGGGAATACGACCCGGCGACCGGCCATGCCGTATTGCTGGCAGCGCTTGACAACCTCGGCAAAGGCGCTGCCGGAACAGCGGTGCAGTGCATGAACCTGATGTGCGGGTTTGAGGAAACGACCGCGCTCACCTTTGGAGGCATCTATCCATGACCTATGTCTTGAAACTGGGCGGCGGCGCAGGCGTCGATCACAAAGCAGCGCTGGAAAATCTGGCTCGGCGCGTACAGGCGGGCGAACAGTGGCTACTGGTGCACGGCGCAAGCGACGCAGCGAACCGGCTGGCAGAAGAGGTCGGCTATCCGGCGCGCACGCTGACAACGCCCGGCGGTCATGTCAGCCGGTATACCGACGCGCGCACGCTTGAAATTTACAGTGCGGCAGCCGCCAGCGTCAACCAACAACTGGTCGCGCAACTCGAGTCGCTCGGCGTGCGCGCTGTGGGACTGGCCGGGCCTAACGTGATCGCAGCCCGGCGCAAAGCGGCGATTCGCGCGTTGCACAATGGCCGGCAGATCATCGTACGCGACGATTATTCCGGCACGATCACAGGCGTAGACGCCGAGTTGCTGCGCGCGCTCCAGATGGCCGGACGCGTGCCGGTCGTGGCGCCGCTGGCCATGGGGGAGGCGTTCGAGCGTCTTAACGTCGACGGCGATCTCGCCGCCGCCGCGATTGCGCGAGCGCTGAAGGCACAAACGCTCGTCATTCTGAGCAACGTTCCCGGCCTGCTGCGCGAAGTCTCCGATCCCGCCTCACTGATCCCCGCGTTCGACCTTTCAGAATTGCAGCGTTATGAAGCCTACGCGCGCGGGCGCATGAAGAAAAAACTGCTGGCAGCCACGCAGGCCGGGATTGGGCGGACTATCCTCGCGGACTCACGCGTCCCTTCCCCGCTCGACGCGGCGCTGGCCGGCGGCGGCACACACATCCACAACGAGGTGGCCTATGCTGCGGCAACCGGCGACTGAGCTTCGCGTGCTGGAACAACGACACACCAGCGGCGCATACCTGAAACGCGATCTTGAGATCGTGCGGGGCGAAGGCGCTATTGTCTGGGATGCGGACGGCAATCGCTATATCGACTGTGTTGGCGGGCAGGGAGCAGCCAATCTGGGCCACGCGCATCCGGCGGTTGTCAGCGCCATTCAACAGCAGGCCGCGACGCTCATCGCCTGCCCTGAGTCGTTTCATAACCCGGTGCGGGCGCGATATCAGGCGGCATTGTGCGCGGCAGCAGGTATGGAGCGCGTGTTTCTGTGTAACAGCGGCGCGGAGGCCGTCGAGGCAGCGATCAAATTCGCCGTGCTGGCGACGGGGCGAACGCGCATCGTCTCCACCATGCGCGGGTTTCACGGGCGCACGCTCGGCGCGCTGAGCGCGACATGGGAACGCAGCTACCGCGAGCCGTTTGCCGCGCTCCTGCCCGATGTCGTTCATGTCCCGTACAACAACATCGAACGGCTGGCCGGGGTACTAGATGACACCATCGCGGCGGTCATTGTCGAACCTGTTCAGGGAGAAGGCGGCGTGCATCCGGCGGCGGAAGGCTATCTGCGCGCGGTTCACGACCGCTGCCGCCAGCATGGCGCGCTCCTGATCGTCGACGAAATCCAGACCGGCTTCGGGCGCACGGGCACGTTATTCGCCTGCCAGCAGGAAGGCGTCATACCCGACCTGATGTGTCTGGCGAAGAGCATCGGCGGCGGCATTCCCATGGGCGCGGTGCTGATGGCCGAAGGTATCGGCCCTGTGCCGCCGCTCACGCATGGCAGCACCTTCGGTGGCAACCCACTGGCCTGCGCCGCCGGGCTGGCGGTCCTCGATGTGCTGCAATCGTCCGATCTGATCGAACGGGCGCGAAGCCGCGGCGAAGCGGTGCGCGCTCGCCTGCGGGAACGCCTGCCGGAACGCGCCTACCGGGAAGTGCGCGGGCGCGGTCTGTTGATCGGTATCGAACTGCGCCAGAAGGTCGCCCCCGTCCTGCGCGCGCTGCAAGAACGCGGCGTGCTGGCGCTTCCGGCGGGTGCGTCGGTGCTGCGCCTGCTGCCGCCGCTGGTCATCGAAGATGAGGATTTGTGGGCGGTTGTATCGGCCATCGAGGAGGTTCTGAACCATGCCGCTTGACCGGTTTTCGATCATCGACAGCACGCTGCGCGAAGGCGAGCAGTTCAGCACCGCGACGTTCTCGACCAGCCAGAAACTGGAAATTGCCGGCCTGCTCGACGAATTTGGCGTCGAAATGCTGGAGCTGACCTCGCCGTGCGCTTCGCCTCAGAGCGAGGCAGACCTGCGTACCATCGTCAATGCCGGGCTGAAAGCGCGCATTCTGACGCATATCCGCTGCAACAAGGAGGACGCGCGCCGCGCCATCGATACCGGCGTCCACGGCCTCGATATCGTGATGGGCACATCGCCGCAGTTGATGCAGCACAGCCACGGCAAAACGATCCCGGAAATTATAGATCTGGCGACAGACGTCATCCGGTTTGTGCGAGAGCAAGCGCCCGAAATGGTCATTCGCTTCAGCACGGAAGATACTTTCCGCAGCCGCGAAGCCGACCTGTTGCGGGTTTATCTGGCCGTCGCCGATCTGGGTATGGTGAACCGCCTTGGCGTGGCCGATACCGTCGGCGTTGCGCTACCGGCGCAGGTCTACAACATGGTACACCAGCTCGTGCGCCTGACCGGCCTCGATGTGGAATTTCACGGCCACAACGACAGCGGCTGCGCGATTGCGAACGCCTGCGCGGCGCTGGAAGCAGGCGCGACACATATTGATACAACCATCCTCGGCATCGGTGAGCGCAACGGCATCACGCCGCTCGGCGGTCTGATCGCCCGGCTATACACCCTCGACCGGTCGTATGTCGCCAAGTACAACCTGCGCCTGCTGCCTGAACTGGACCGCCTGATCGCCACCATCTGCCAGATCGAAATTCCATTCAACAACTACATTACCGGCGCAAGCGCCTTTATCCACAAGGCAGGCATCCACGCCAAAGCCGTGCTCGCCGATCCAACAACTTATGAGATTATTTCGCCCGATGATTTCGGGCTGGAGCGTGAAATCAGCATCGGCCACCGCCTGACCGGATGGAACGGTATTCGCCAACGCGCCCGCGCCCTCGGCCTCACGCTGGACGACAACACGCTACGGGCGATCACGCAGACCGTCAAGCAGCGAGCAGACCGGCAGGCGCTATCGCTGAGCGAGGTCGATGCCCTACTGCGGGAGGCCGCCGGCTCATGACAGGTTATACGTTTGCCGAAAAAGCGCTGGCGCGCGCGGCGGGCGTGTCCGGCGCACGCGCCGGGGACATCCTCGACGTGATGCCGGATGTCGTCTTCAGCCACGACAACTCGGCAGCGATCCGGCGCATATTCGAAAAGATCGGCGCGCCCCGCATTCGCTATCCCGAACGGGTCGCCATCACGCTCGATCATGCCGTCCCCGCGCCCACAACGCAGCACGCGCAAAACCACGCGGAAATCCGGGAGTGGGTTTGCCTGCAGGGCATCCGGCATTTCTTCGAGGTCGGGCGCGGCATCTGCCATCAGGTACTGAGCGAGGAAGCGATCGTCCTGCCGGGTGAAACCATCCTCGGCGCGGATAGCCACAGTACGCACTTCGGCTGGATGGGCGCGTTTGGCATGGGCGTGGGGCGCACGGAAATGGCCGCGCTCTGGGCGACGGGCCAGTTGTGGCTGCGCGTGCCGGAAGCAATGCGCGTTATTCTGACCGGCCACCTGCAACCCGGCGTGACAGCCAAGGATGTCGCGCTGCGGATCATCGGCGACCGCGGCGCGGACGGCGGGCAGTATCGCTCGGTCGAGTTTCACGGCGACCTCATCAGCCGCCTGTCTCTGGACGAGCGGGCCGTGTTGCCCAACATGATGGCTGAATTTGGCGCGATGAACGCCTACCTGCCTCCCGACGATCTCGTTTTCGCGGCGCTGGAAGCGAAACGAGCGCGCGATTATACACCACTCTATCCCGATGATGATGCCGTTTACAGCGACATCTACGCCCTCGACGTAAGCGTGCTGGAGCCGCAGATCGCGCTGCCACATTCCCCGGCGAACGTTGTGCCGCTTTCCGATGCCGCCGGGCAACCGGTGCAGCAGGCATTTATCGGGACCTGCACCAACGGGCGTTACGAGGATCTGGAAGCCGCCGCGCGCGTGCTGGCGGGCCGCCGCGTGCGCTGCCGCTTGGTGGTCATTCCGGCCAGTGCCGAGGTTCTGCGCCGGGCGGCGGAA
>QGUR01000429.1 GCA_003242205.1 Chloroflexota bacterium
AAGGCGGGAATTGCTTGGGTTCCCGTTTGCTTGGTAGACCCGAAATACACCAGCCAGCGCTGCTCTGCTTGTGGGCATATCGAACGGGCAAATCGTAAGTCTCAAAGCGAGTTCCTCTGCTGTGCTTGCGGACACACGGCGCACGCCGATGTCAACGCTGCTAGAAACATTGCATGGGCGGCTGTCATACCGCCTATTGTCTCGGAGACGCCTGCGGGCGTCGCGCCAGGGACAAGCCCCCGCCTTTAGGCGTGGGGTCTATGACCAGCGCATTCTCGACCTCAACGCATGGCTGCGGGATCTGGCCGAAGCACGTGGGCTGCGCTATGTCGATTTCCATTCGGCCATGAGCGACGAACAGGGTCGTGCAATCGACGCCTATTTTCAGGATGGCTTGCATCCCACGGCCACGGGCTACCGCATCATGGCCGGTATTCTGCTTCAGGCGCTCTCCTAACCAATCGATCGCAAGCTGATAATTTAGCCCGGAATGTAGTCAGCCCGGCTGATTTCCTTGCCACGCGTGAATAGTTCGACTAACATATCATTAGGGGTAAATAACAGCGAGGTCGCTACTATGGCCAGTGAAGCGAGAGATCACGTACTAATCAGCACCTTGCTGCGTGTCCCGCTGCAATTCGTGGTGTCAGAACTGTTTCGTAAGCTGAAAGCGGCTGGTTTCGATGACCTAACGGCAGCGCATCTGGTCGTGTTTCAGTATCTGCCGCCGCGAGGCGCGCGCCTGACCGACCTTGCCGAAGCCGCACACATTACCAAACAGTCGATGGGCTATCTGATTGACCACCTGGAAGCGCGGGGGTACGTGGAACGCCAGCCGGAACGCACCGACCGGCGAAGCAAGACGATCATTCTGACAGATCGAGGACGGGCGCTCAACCGAACGACGCGACAGGTCATACGCGCTGTGGAAGCCGACTGGGAAAAACAGC
The DNA here is from genome assembly GCA_003242205.1 of Chloroflexota bacterium. GTDB lineage: Bacteria > Chloroflexota > Anaerolineae > Aggregatilineales > Phototrophicaceae > ZC4RG36. Next base: position 951 of record QGUR01000429.1, read on the forward strand.
TCGGCGCGGAACGCATGGCCGCCTTGCGCTCCGCTCTACAGGACCTGAATGCCTATCTTCAGGCCAGCACGCAGGATCAAAAGCCGAAGCTGTAGCCGAGAACCGTCAGCAGCACCAGACCCAGACTGTAACCCATCTCGCGAAAACCGAGCGTTTTCGCCTGCGTTGGCTTGCGCCTGCTCGACAGCCCCAGCCACGCGCGCCCGCTGACGACCGCGACTGCCGCCAGCGACAGCCAGGGCAACAGTCCCACGGAAGCCAGCGCTGCCGTCACCAGCGCCATGACGGCGTGGCTGCCCCAGGCAGGCCACCGTTTGATCTCATGGCCTCGTTCCAGCCGCAGGCGGGCGCGGATATAGAGAATCGACGTCACGGCATAGAGCGACGTTAGAACCCACGGTGCAAACGCCGCATCCAACGGCCAGCCGGCCGCCAGCATAATGGCCGGGCCGGCAGCCCCGATGGCAATCGCGCCCGCAATTTCCGGCAACGCCTCGCGCCCGCGCTTGCTGGCATCGTAGGCAAACTGCACGAGCGCGAAGGGGGCCGCCAAGACAATAGCCTGCCAGAACGGCGCTCTGGCGGTCGCCAGCGCCAGCGCCGCGCCGCCAAAAGCGATCAACAGGTAAACCGCCACCACCTGCGCCGCCAGCCGCGTGCGCGCGTAGGTCCGCCCGTTGGAGCGATCCTTGATGACGAGCTTGAGCGGATGGCGGGACAGAAACAGACCCAGCGTCGCCAGCGCCAGCCACACCCCCGCCGGGCTGGGGGCCAGCAGCAGGCCGAGCAGCAGCGGCTGGCTGACAAAGCCCCAGCCGCCGTGCTCGTTAGGAATGGCCACGCTTTTCAGGCGCGGACGTGCCGTTTTGTCGTTCTGTCGCGCTACAGCGTGTCCCATCGTTTATTCCGTCGCATTGAACAGCAGAAGCAACATAACCACGGTTGTCCGGGCAAGAATACCATGCTTCTGCCCCGCAGCCATATGGATCCACGTGCCCGGTCTGGCATCGACGACCTGTTCGTCGAGCGTCACGGTCGCCTCGCCGCGCAGAAAATGCATGATCGCCGGCCGGGTCGACGTGTGTTCGGACAGCGACTGACCGGCGTCGAACCCGAACAGCGTCACGTTCCCGTATTCGGTTTTCAGAATCGTCCGGCTGACGATGCTTTCCGGCGGAATGTCCTTGATGAGCGCTTCGATATCCTCGTAGATAACCGGCTCAACTGCCTGCACCAACATCATTTGCCCCTCTCTGGCTAACTGTTACGCCGCGAAATTCGCACGCGCCAGACTTCCGGCCCCTGCTCCAGATACTCCCAGTCGAACAGCCCCTCGCGCTCGAACGAGAACTGGTAGTAGAGCGGCTTGGGATCGTGGTCGTTGACCAGAGCGAACGACTCGCCGGGAGCCAGCGCGTCAAAGGTCTGGAAAATCAGCGGATGGCGCTCGCGCGGGGCGATAGCGCGCACGTCGATCGTTTTGATGGACTGATCCTGCTGCATGAGAAATCTCCCCTCACCTCATGGATAAACGGGTCATCGACACTTGAACAGGCTCGGAAGGTCATGCGTTCATTGCGACGCGGGCGGTTCGATGACCACCGGGCGCACGCGCGGCCAGATTTGCACGGCAAAGCAGATAACGCCCGCCAGTTGCAACGCGCGCCCCACCAGCCCCCACCCGGCGGCAAGCCCCAGTACACCCTGACCGGCGCTAACCAGCAGCCCGGCGTTGAGGAGCGCGAAGGCCGCCCATGCCAAGCGCACGTTGCCGAATTTCGGCTCCTGAGGCAGACGCGGCAGAATCCAGAAGGCAACGCCCATGGCAAGCTGTATCGTCCAGCCCAGCAGCAGGAACTCGATGTGCGCCGGCAGCAACAGCCAGAGCTGCGGCGCGAATGGAATGCCCTTGTTGGCCAGCATCAGCGCGCCAAAGGTGAAGCCAACGCCGAGATAAAGCAGCGAGACGCGAACCAGCCAGACGGTGAACTTCGGCATCTAGCGCTCCTTCACCGACCCCTCCGTTTGGAAGCCCGCAGCTTTAGCTGTGGGGAGGAAAAACGGGGCGCGGAGCGCCAGTTGCATAGCTCGCACATTTGTGTTATCCTTTCATATATGAAGCTCATCGCGCAGGTT
>QGUR01000430.1 GCA_003242205.1 Chloroflexota bacterium
GGGCCTGGGAAATGGTATAAAGGAGCATGTCGGTCGCGTAGTGCCGCACGATGCGGCCAATATCATGCAGATCGACGGCGACGAAGTATACATTACCCACACGCGGGGCTATCCTGAGCATATTGCTCGCGCGATGTTACAGGTGCGCCTGTCTATTCATATGCCACTGCTGCACCGCATGATCGTCACGGGCCGGGCGTGCGTAGTCGATGAGATCCATCAGGAGCCGGATTGGCGGACTGTCTACGGCTATCCGGGGCAGCGTTCCTATTGCGCCGTGCCGATACGCGTGTACGGGCAGACAGTTGGGTTCCTCAACTTGGACAGCGCCACGCCCGGTAAATTCACGTCGGTTCATGCCGACCGCCTGATGGCCTTCGCGCATCACGCAGCGATCGCGTTTGAGAACGCCCAGCTTTACGATGCCATTCGCAAGGACATGGCCGAGCTGAAAACCTTGCAGCGGGCGACGGCGTTCCTGTTAAGCAGTGATCTCTTCACCCTGAACAGTCTGGAAGAAGTTGGCCTGTATATTGCCCGCACGGTCGTCAATGAGTTCGGGTACGCTGATTGCGGCGTCATGCTGATGGACGGCCAGCAAAATCAGTTACTGCGGCTGGCCCGCGCCGGCAGCTACGGCGTCCACGCCACGCAGCCGCTCTACGTGACCGGGGAAGGACTTGTGCCAGAGGCGATTCGCACGGGCCAGCCGGTTTACGCCCGCGACGTGCGCGAGGACCCGCGCTATGTGGCCAACGATCCACGTACTCGTTCCGAGCTTGTCATTCCGCTGCGTACCGCGAACGGGCTGGTTGGCGTCCTTGATCTGCAAAGCGCACGGATTGACGCTTTTAGCGTTGCCGACCAGCGCCTGCTGCTGTCGTTTGCCGACCAGGCTGCGGCGGCGATCCAGAACGTACGGCTTTACGAACAGATACGGCGTTCCAACGAAGATCTGGAGCGGCGGGTTGCCGAGCGTACCGCGGAACTGCACCGGCTGAAGGAACGTGCCGAGGCTATCCTCAACAACAGCAGCGACGCGATTGTGCTGGCCCATGCCGACGGCACCATTCAGCAGACGAACCGGGCTTTTAATGAGTTGTTTGGCTATTGCGTTGACGCTCTTTTTGGAGAGTCGCTCATGGCGCTGACGCACCCGCAAAGCGCCAGCGACCTTCTGCGTGCGCTAAATGAGGCCGTCGAGACACGCCAGCCAGCGCGTATTGAAATCGTGGCTGTGAACGCGCGCGGCGAAACATTCGATGCGGATGTCATGGTGTCGCCCGTTCAGGAACGGGATACACGGGTTGCCAGCGTTGTCTGTAGCCTGCGCGATATCACATCGCGCAAGCGGGATGAAGCAGAATTGCGCCGCGCGCTGGATCGCGAAAAGGAACTGAACGAACTGAAATCGCGCTTTATCTCCACCGTATCTCACGAATTTCGCACGCCGCTGGCGATGATCATGACCTCCAGCGACATGCTCAAGACTTACGATCATCGACTGTCCGAAGAGGAGCGGCGGGCGCGACTGGAAAAAATTCAGGTGGAGGTTCTCAACCTGACGGCGCTGCTCGATGACCTGTTAACAATTGGCCGGGCCAACTGGCCGGGGCGTCACGATTTTGAACCGGTGCCGGTTGATATACACGCATTTTGTCGGGAAATCGTGGCCGACGTTGCAACCGGCATCGGTGCGCGCCACCGCGTGCACTTTAGCGCCGAAGGCGAGCCGCCAATCGCCTGTGTCGACGCTAAGCTGCTGCGTCGAATATTGCTCAACCTGCTCTCAAACGCCGTCAAATATTCTGAGCCGGAGACCGCAATTGCCGTTGAACTGCTTTCCACGCCGGAACAGCACGTGCTTCGCGTCCGAGATCAGGGGCTTGGCATTCCCGAAGAGGATCAGTCCAATCTGTTTGAAGCCTTCTATCGCGCCCGCAATGTTGGCCATATCATGGGGACCGGGCTGGGGTTGAGCATCGTAAAGTACGCAGTTGAGCTACATGGTGGTAACATTGCTTTGGAAAGCGGCTCTGATGGCACCGTCTTCACGATCACGCTTCCTGGAATCCGTACGAGAGAAGAAGTGTATGAAGAAAATCCTGGTCATTGAAGACGCGCAGTCTCTGCGCCGCGATATCGTGGAAATGCTCAGTTTCGAGGGCTATGAAGTCGTCGGGGCTGAGGATGGGCTGGTGGGCATCGAGCGCGCGCGTGAAGAAATGCCCGATCTGATTATCTGTGACATCATGATGCCAGGCCGTGATGGTTACGGCGTGCTCGAAGAATTACGTAGCGATCCGGCAACGGCATCCATCCCGTTCATTTTTCTGACCGCGCGCACGGATCGCGTTGACGTGCGTCAGGGCATGGAACTGGGCGCGGACGACTATCTAACCAAGCCGTTCACAGCTTCCGAACTGCTGGCCACCGTGAACGTGCGGATTCAGAAGCGGGTTCAGCTTGCACAATATGCCGAGCGCCGTCTCGACGACTTGCGCGAAAACATCATTCTGGCGTTGCCGCACGAACTCCGTACGCCGTTGAATGTGATCCTCGGCTTCTCTGACCTGATGATGTCCGATTATGCGGTCACGGAACCGGCGCGCATGGGGGAAATGGCGCGCCACATCAATGCGGCTGCGCTTCGGCTTTACCGGCTGATCGAGAATTTCCTGATTTACGCCAATGTCCGCATCCTCATGACCTCGCCAGAGCAGTTCGAGGCGCTGCGCGACCGGGTCACATACCAGCCGAAGGCAACGATTGAGTCGATCGCCTTACAAAAAGCGGAGCAGCATCAGCGGCAGGGCGATCTATCGTTAAATGTAGATGATGTCCCCGCCCTGCGCTTTGCCGACGAGTATCTGCGGAAAGCCGTTGAAGAGGTCGTTGACAACGCCTTCAAGTTCTCGAATCCGGGAACGCCTGTCCAAGTAACTGCCGGGCGAGATGGTTCCTGGTATACAATCGCCGTAATCGACCAAGGGCGCGGCATGACGCCGGAGCAGATCAACAGTATCGGCGCGTACATGCAGTTTGACCGGCGCTTTTACGAACAGCAGGGGAGCGGGCTTGGCC
>QGUR01000112.1 GCA_003242205.1 Chloroflexota bacterium
GTGAGCTCGAAGGTTGGCGCGCGCTCATGCAGGCTGCGGCCAATTTCCTGATCGATACCGGCCATGTTGGCCGTCCGAACAACGGCCTGATGGCCACCTTCCCCGGCGCGAACGGTATGGGCCTGCATTATCTGGGCTTCACGCCGGAAGCGACGCGCGACATCATTGAGAACCCGCCGAAGGTCCTGATCGTCGCGCAGGCCACGCCGATTGAGGACGATCCCGCGGCAGCCGAGTGGCTAAGCCGTGTTGAAACGATCATCACGCTGGGCCTGTTCTGCGACGCGACGGCCGAACGCGCGGCGATTGCGCTGCCGATCCAGAGTTTTGCCGAGCGCGACGGCTCGTATACCAACGGCGAGCGCCGCGTGCAGCGGTTCTACACCGCACAGGGCCCGATGGGCGAAGCGCTACCCGCCTGGCAGATCCTTTCGCGTCTGGGCGAAGCGCTGGGGCAGGGTCGCGCAAAAATGTCGGCGGCGGCGGTGATGCTCGAAATCAGCCAGCAGGTTCCGGCCTTCGCCGGCGCAACCTTTAGCGAACTGGCGAAGGTAGTCAAGCAGTATCCGCTGGTTGGCCGCGAAGACCTGTACTACGGCGGCACGACCTATGACAACAAGGGCGGGCTGGGCGTGCAGATTCCGACTGCGGCGGACAAGGGCGAAAGCCTGGCCTCCAAGCAGGTCGAGGCCGCTCCCGCCCCGAAGCCCAACGACAACGAACTGCTGGTTGTGCCGACGGTGCGCCTGTATAACCGCGAGCGCACGTTCCGCCCCAGCGAACGCGCGCTGATGGCCGGGCGCATTCCCGCGCCTTATGTTGAGTTGAACAGCGCGGACGCACAGGCGCTCGGTATCGCCGATGGCGACCTCGTCCGGGTTTCGACGGGCAATGGCGTGGACGTTCAGGTCCGGGCGCATGTTAACGGGGGTGCGCCTGCGGGAGCCGTCGTGCTGCCGCGCCACCTGACGCCCGACGCCGCGACGCCGATGTCGATCAGCGTGGGGCATGTGAGCAAGGTTGAGGGCTAATCGATGGCAAATCTGTATTCCGCGCAACCTGAGCCACAGCGGAGTATTCCGTGGAAGCTCGTCATCCCGCTGCTGGTGCTGCTGCTTCTGGTAGTGCTGATCGTTCTCAATCTCGGCGCTATCGGCACGGCGATCAGCAACGTGTTCACGTTCCTGTTCGATTACGAGTCCCGCGTTGATCCCAGCCAGATTATCGAGTGCCGGGGTAATTCGGCCTGTACCACCATTCAGGCGATCCTGTTCTCGGCCATTCTCTTTTTCGTCTTGCTGACCGGGTTTGCCTATACGACGTTGCTGGAGCGCGTATTTCTGGCGCGCTTGCAGCACCGCGTCGGCCCGAACCGGGTTGGCCCGTTTGGCCTGCTCCAGCCGCTGGCCGACGGCATCAAGCTGATCTTCAAGGAAGACATCGCGCCCGCGCAGTCGTTCCGCGCCGTCTATCTGATTGCGCCGCTGCTCAAGGCCGTGCCTGTCTTGGTCGTTGTCGCCGTTGTTCCGTGGGGGCCGGACTGGGTTGTGCCGTGGTTCGATGGCAACTGGTATCGCGTGCCGTTGTCGCTGGCCGATCCTAACGTCGGCGTTCTGTGGGTTCTCGCGATCACGAGTCTCGGCACTTACGGCGTGGCGCTGGCCGGCTGGGCCAGTAACAACAAGTACGCCATCCTCGGCGGTATGCGCGCTACGGCGCAGATGATCAGCTACGAGCTGAGCCTCGGCCTGACGATGGCAGTGCCGATCCTGCTGGCTTCGAGCATGAGCCTCGGCGACATCATCAACCGGCAGGTATACATCTGGGAGTGGTACATCTTCCAGAACCCGGTGGCGGCGGCGATTTTGTTCATCGCGCTGCTGGCTGAAGTCAACCGCGCGCCGTTTGACCTGCCGGAAGCCGAGCAGGAACTGACCGCCGGTTACATGACCGAATACAGCGCCATGAAATTCGCTGTTTTCATGATGGCCGAATACCTCGGCATGATCGCCATCAGCATGATCTTCGCGTCCCTCTATCTGGGCGGCTTCCAGGATGGCTTTGGCCTCGTCAACGGTTTGCCGATCCTTGGGCCGCTGGTTTTGATCGGCAAGGTCGTGCTCATGCTGATGATCATGATCTGGATTCGCGCGACGCTGCCGCGCATCCGCTACGACCGGCTGATGAATTTTGGCTGGAAGGTGCTGGTTCCGCTGGCGCTGGTCGCCCTGAGCTGGAGCGCGATTGCCGTGTTGGTGGCCGACTTCTCCGCCAGCCCGATGGTATATGGCATCGTCGCCGGCCTGATTTTTGTGGCGCTCGTCGTCGGTGGTTATCTTGTGCTGCGCCGCTCCGGCGAGATTGCCGTCGAGGAAGACGAGCAGACCGACGATCCGATCATCACCGGCGAGCGCCGTGGCCTGGGGCCGGTTGCCATTCAGGTTGTGGGTGGTCTGATCGCTGTGCCGTTTGTGCTTTACGACTGGACGCTCAAACAGCTTGACCGGCTTGCCGCATTGAACCAGCCTGAAACGGCGGATACGGAAACGACCGCTGTCGAACCGGCGAGGCCGCGCCAGGCGCGCGACGCCGGAAAGTAGCGCCGCCAGCCTGATCCGCATGGAGTGTAGCGAGGAATAAACCCGTGAACGTCATTCGAGGGTTTGCAACAACATTTAAGCACGTGCTTGAAGAGCCTGTCACCGTCCAGTATCCGGAGGAAGTCAAGCAATTCAACGTGCGCTACAAGGGGCGGCATCACCTGCGCCGCTACGACAACGGGCTTGAGAAGTGCATCGGTTGCGCCCTGTGCGCCGCCGCCTGCCCTGCGGACGCCATCTGGGTGGAAGCGGCGGAAAATACCGATGACGAGCGCTACAGCCCCGGCGAGCGCTATGCCAAGACCTATGAAATCAACATGCTGCGCTGCATTTTCTGCGGCTACTGCGAAGACGCCTGCCCGACACAGGCGATTCAGCTCGCGCATGAGTTCCAGTTGAGCTTCACGGATCGCGAAGACGCCATTTTCACGCGTGAAATGTTGCTCGACCCGCCGCCCGACGGTGTGCCGGGCACGCCGCAGAAGGTAGAGCGCGGTGTGTTTAACCGTTCGATTCCGGATCAGGAGGATCCGTACTAATCACGGGATCCAATGGCGGTTATTCAGGGGCGACCTCGTAGCGGTCGCCCTTCGGTTGTCCGCCATGACACTGACAGCGCGCATTTGAATTCTGGCATCGTTTGCGCTAAACTGCACAATTAGCCTCACGTGCCCTTGAAAATGGGATATTGCTATGACGGAACTTTGGCTTTTTATCATAGTCGGCGCAATTGCTGTCTTTGCCGCCGTCATGATGCTGCTGAGCGAAAACGCGGTCTATAGCGCCCTCTACCTGATTTTGACCATGGGCTGCATCGCGTTTCTTTTTTTGCTCCTCGACGCACCATTCCTGGCGATGGTACAGATTACCGTCTACGCCGGGGCGATCATGGTCCTTTTTGTTTTCGTGATCATGCTACTTGGGGCGGAGCGATTCGGCGCTGGCAGGCCAAGGTTTCGCTGGCTCACGCCGCTGGGCGTTGTGGCGGCGCTCGCTTTCCTCATGATCATGGGCCTTGGGGTACTCTCCGGCGGGATTGACCTGCAAACACCGCCGTCGGACGCGCCTCAACTGCGCGTGATTAACCTCGCTGCCGATAGCGGGCCGATTGACGTTTATGCCAACGATCGGCTGATTGCATCGGGCATCGGGTTCAACAGCGGCTCGGACTTCGTGACGCTGGAACCGGGGGATTATGAAATCAGCATCACCCCGGCCGAGGGCGAGACGTTTGGCGGCTCATTTACATTTGACCCCGACACGGTTCAGGCGCTGGTGGCCTATGGTAGCGCGGGGGATATTGCCCTGAGCGTCATTCCGGCGGATTTCTCAACGCCCGAAAAGCCTCGCAGCGGGCGTGTCACCTTCTTCAACGCCAACCCCGATTATTCGACGGTCACCGTTTACGATCTGGGGCCGAACGGCGAGCTTGACACCAACACTCAGGGCGTCGTGACCGACCGCGTGATCGCTGAGCTGGCTCCGGGCGAAGCCTCTGAGCCGATCCTGTATGAAGAGGGCATCTATCGCTGGGCGTTCGTGACGCCGAACAGTTCGGTCATCCAGCGGATCATCAGCGGTGATACGGGGCGCGAGTATCGCCTCGAACGCGAAACGTCCCAGCTTGTTGCGTTCGCAAACGAGCGCAGCATCATCGACGACCAGTTACATCCGACCAGCGCTGCCTTCCGGAATGAGGCTGCTCCCGCTTTCGGCAGCCCGATGCGGATTGGCCGCGACCTGTTTACCCGTTTCCTGCTGCCGTTCGAGCTGGTTTCGCTGCTGCTGCTGGTGGCAATGATCGGCGCGATTGTCCTGACTCATCGTGAAGAAGCGCGCGTGCGCGATCGCGCCGCGCTACGCCGTCGTGTCAGCCGTCCGCTTGCCAGCGTCATTGCCTCGCAAGTGGGCCGTGATATCAGCAAGCCGGACGCGGAAACGCCTGCCTTACCTCCCGCTGAAGGCCGGACGCCGGCAGGCGACTAGGCCAAGGAGCAAACATCTATGGTCCAGACGGAAATGTATGTCATGCTGGCCGTCGTGCTCTTTGTCCTGGGCACGCTCGGCGTTCTGCTGCGCCGCAACGCCATTCTGGTGTTCATGTCGGTCGAGCTGATGTTGAACGCGGCCAATCTGGCGCTGGTGGCGTTTGCCCGCCAGTGGGGTAATGTGGATGGCCACCTGTTCGTGTTCTTCGTCATCACGGTTGCCGCCGCCGAAGTGGCAATCGGTCTCGCGCTGATTGTGGCGATTTTCCGCAGCAAGAAGAGTATCAATATCGACGAACTGCACCAGCTGAAAGGCTAGTCCCGTGCTGAGGCGACAGGGCTGTGACCGGTATTGCGCCCTGCCGGTGTAATACCGACCTCAGTTCTTCTACTCGACAAGAGGCTTATCGATGGAGAATTATCCACAATTAGTCCCGCTTATCATCCTGATACCGGCTCTCGGCGCGATCATCAACATGCTCGTGGGCGCACGGTTGACGGAACGCTGGTCGTCGCTGATCGCCACGACAGCATCGGCCCTGTCATTCGTGATCGCCATCCTGCTCTACAGCTACCTCCACGCGTCGGGGTATCAGGCTGCCATCGTGAATCCGCCGGTGCTCCAGGACTGGATACTGATCGAGTCGCTGAACATCAATATCCCCTGGCAGTTGCGGGTGGACACGCTGAGCGTCACGATGATGCTGGTCATCACGGGCGTTGGGACGCTGATCCACATTTATTCCGCCGGTTACATGCACGGCGACCCGCGCTTTTCGCGTTTCTTTGTTTACCTCAATCTGTTTCTCGCCTTCATGCTCATTCTGGTGGCGGGCAACAACTTCCTGGTGTTGTTCGTCGGCTGGGAAGGCGTGGGTTTGTGTTCATGGTTCCTCATCGGCTTCTGGTTCGATAAGTCTCGTGGCATTGGCTGGAAGAACGCGAACGCTGCCCGCAAGGCCATGATCGCCAATCGTGTCGGCGATTTCGGCATGCTGATCGGCATCTTCCTGACCTTCTGGACGTTCAGCACGCTCGATTTCTATCGCCCCGGCGAAATTGCCAATCCCCATGCGGGTGAGCACGGCGCAGCGGTCGAACATGTCGAAGCAGCCACTGTCGAGGGCGAAACTGCCGGTGAACATGGCGATGAACACGGCGACGAACACGCGGCTGGCCCCGTCTATACCGACAATGAGCATATCCCGACGGAACAGCTTGGCGTCTTTGGTCAGGCAGAGCGTATGCTGGCGCTGCCCGAAGGCGATCCCGGACGTACTGTCGCTCTCGGCCCCTTCCGCGCGGATATCGTCGCGGTTCTTGGCCTGATTACGTTCTTTTTCCTGATCGGCGTCACGGGTAAATCGGCCCAGATCCCGCTGTTCGTCTGGTTGCCGGACGCGATGGCCGGCCCGACACCTGCCAGCGCCCTGATTCACGCTGCGACAATGGTCACTGCCGGCGTCTATTTGATGGTACGCAGCAACGTTTTCTATGCTGCGGCCGACCTGACATCGCTGCTGGTGACGATCATCGGCGTGGCGACGGCGCTGGTCGCCGGGTTTGTCGCGCTCGGCCAGTGGGACATCAAGCGCGTGCTCGCCTACAGCACGGTCAGCCAGCTTGGCTTCATGGTCGCGGCGGTGGGCATTGGCGCATATGGCGCGGCGATGTTCCACCTCGTCACCCATGCTTTCTTCAAGGCGCTGTTGTTCCTCGGCAGCGGCTCGGTCATTCACGGCGTCGAGCACGGGCATCATGAAACGCATCACGCGGCGCATGGGGACGGGCACGCCGGGGAGGCGGATGAATTCGACCCGCAGGACATGCGGAATATGGGCGGTCTGGCCAGTCGTATGCCGGTGACCTATATCACCTATCTCATCGGCACACTGGCGCTGGCGGGCATCTGGCCGTTTGCCGGCTTCTGGTCGAAGGATGAAATCCTCGGCGACTCGTGGGTTGCCGGGCTGGTTAACAACGAGCTTGGCGGCTTCATCGCGCTGGCGGGCCTGCTGCTGGCTGCGGCTTTCACCGCCTTTTACATGTGGCGTCAGGTCGAGCTGGTGTTCCACGGTCGCCCGCGCACGGAAGCGGCGGCGCATGCCCCGGAAAGCTCGCTTAGCATGTTGATCCCGCTGATCGTGCTGGCCGTTTTCAGCGTCATCGGTGGTTTCATCAACCTTCCGGGTAACGCGGCCATTCCCACGCTCGGTCTGGACGCAGTGCTAGGCGTGCACCAGTTCGGTTCATTCCTCGAACACAGCGTTGTCAATATTCACGCGGCGGACCTGCAACCGCTGATCGCAATCGTGGCGCTTGGCCTTGCCATTGGCGCTATCCTGATGGCGCGCAGCATCTACGGCCTGAATCGCGGCGTGACCGCCGACCGCCGCGATGTGTTGGAAGCCAATGCGTCCTTTAGCCGGATGTGGCGGCTGGCGAACGCGCGGCTGTACTGGGATGAAACCTATCGTCGCCTGTTCGAGCAGCCGTTCAACCGCACTTCCCAATTTCTGGCGGATACGCTCGACTGGGCATTCTGGCACGACTACGTCCACGACACGATCATCGCCAAAGGCTTCCGGGCGATTGGCACGCTGCTCAGCCAGCCCGTGGATCTCGGCCTGATCGACGGTGTGGTCAACGGCATTGGCCGGCTCATGCGCTGGGCCAGCGGCGGTCTGCGGGAGATTCAGACCGGCTACGTGCGTACCTATGCGGTCTCGGTGCTGCTGGGTGTCGTCGTGGTTCTGATTATCCTGCTGCTGCCGTATATCCAGCGCGCGCTGGCGAGTGGGAACTGATAGCGACTATTGGGGAGCGCGGGGATCGTTGAACGAGCACCCGCGCCAATGAAACTGTTTTAGAGATGTAGGGCAGGGCGAAAATCCCTACGGAAAACGCCGAGGAGATTACTGAATGGAAGCAACCGGTCTTTCGCTCGTCACGGTAGTTCTCTTTCTACCGCTGATCGGGTTTGCCATCATGCTGTTCATGAATGAAAGAACCCAGGCGGGCGCCATTCGATGGACCGCGCTTGGGTTCAGCGTCCTCACCTTCCTGCTGTCGTTGGGGCTGTGGGCGCTCTATAACCCTGATGATCCTGGCCTGCAACTGGTCCAGCGCATCAACTGGCTGCCCGATTACGGTATTAGCTATTACGTCGGCGTCGATGGTCTCAGCCTGTTGCTCGTCATCCTGACGACCTTCATCATGCCGGTGGCCATTCTGGCGTCGTTCCGCAGCCATATCTTCGAGGAGCGTGGCCGCGAGAAGCTGTACTACCTGTTTATGATGCTGCTCGAATGGGCCATGATCGGCGTTTTCGTCGTTCAGGACCTGGTGATTTTCTACGTTTTCTGGGAAGTCACGCTGGTGCCGATGTACTTCCTGATCGGCATCTGGGGTGCGGAGCAGCGCATTTACGCGGCGGTCAAGTTCTTCCTCTATACGATGGCCGGTTCGATCCTGATGCTGCTGGCGATCCTGTACGTCGGCATTAATGCCGGGACGTTCGCGCTGCCGGAGATCATCGCCGCGATTCAGACCGGTGCGCTCAGCTTCCCCTTCGACGGCCTGTTCAGCACGCAGGGGCTGCTCTTCCTCGGCTTCCTGATCGCCTTCGCCATTAAAGTGCCGATCTGGCCGCTGCATAGCTGGCTGCCCGACGCGCACGTGCAGGCTCCAACGGCAGGCTCCATTATTCTGGCGGGCGTGCTGCTGAAGATGGGGACCTATGGCATCGTGCGGTTCTGCCTGCCGCTGTTCCCTGAGGCCAGCGTTGCCTGGGCTCCGACGATTGCCACGCTGGGCGTCATCGGCATTATTTACGGCGCGTGGGTCAGCTACGCACAGCGCGACATGAAGAAGCTGGTCGCTTACTCCTCGGTGAGCCACCTCGGGTTTGTCGTCGTCGGCATCTTCGCCCTGAACGCGGCGGGTATCGAGGGCGGCATCCTGCAGATGGTCAACCACGGCGTCAGCACCGGCGGCCTGTTCCTCATCGTCGGCATGTTGTATGAGCGCCGCCACACCAAGGCGATGGAAGCCTTCGGCGGTGTCTGGAAAGCGCTGCCGCTGTTTGGCGCAGTCAGTCTGGTCATCGTGCTGAGCAGCATGGGTCTGCCCGGCCTGAACAGCTTTGTGGGCGAGTTCACCATTCTGATGGGAACGCTCGGCAGCAACATCCTCGGCTTCGTTTTCGCGCTGTTCGCAACGCTGGGCGTGATTCTGGCAGCCGTTTACATGTTGTACTTCTACCAGAAGGTCTACATGGGCGAGCTGGATAAGGAAGAGATCCGCAATCTGGAACCGCTGCACTGGTCCGAAAAGGCCGCGCTGGTTCCGGTGCTCATCGCCATTTTCCTGATCGGCCTGCAACCCGCGCCCTTCTTCCGCTCGATGGACGCCAGCGTCGACGCGTTGGTGCGCCATGTTGACGAGTCGGTGCCAGAGGTTGTGGTCGGTAACCTTCAGATGCCAGAATAGGACAGAGGGCTGATGCAACTTCCTAGCCTAAGTGAACTGAATCTGGGGCTGACGGTCCCGGCGCTCAGTCTGGCGCTTTGGGCCTGCATTCTGCTGGTTATCGACCTGTTCATCCCCAGAGATCGCAAGTCGGTCACTGCGTGGCTGGCGGCAGGCGGTGTTGTCTTCGCCTTCATCGCCAATCTGCTGGTCTATCGCGATCCGGGCGTCGCGTTCATGGGGTTGTTTGTCGCCGACGAGTTCGCCGGGTTCCTGAACATCGTCGTGCTGCTGACCGCCTTCATCGCCATCCTCATGAGCGTCGATTACCTCAAGCGCACGGGCATCGAGCGCGGCGAGTATTACGTGCTGCTGCTCATGACGACCAGCGGCATCATGTTCATGAACAGCGCCAACGATCTGGCGGTCGTTTTCATCGCGCTGGAATTGCTGAGCATTCCGCTGTACGTGCTGGCGGCCTTCCGCGCGCCGGAGGAGCGTTCTGAAGAAGCGGGGTTGAAGTACTTCATTCTGGGCGCTTTCGCTTCGGCATTCTTCGTCTTTGGCGCGGCGCTGATCTACGGCGCGACCGGCTCTTCCAGCCTGCCGGTGATCGTCGATGCTGTCGGGCGCGCGCTGGCGGGTGAAGGTTCTTCGCTGCTGTTGCTCCTGATGGGTTCTGGCCTGATCCTTGCCGGCCTAGGCTTTAAGGTTGCCGTAGTGCCGTTCCACATGTGGACGCCGGATGTCTACGAAGGCGCGCCGACGCCGGTCACGGCGTTTATGAGCGTGGGCGCGAAAGTCGGCGGCTTCGCCGCGCTGCTGCGAATTTTGCTGGTGGCGCTGCCGGCGCTGACCGTGGCCGAGGGTGACGCCGTCGCCGGCTGGCAGACGGCGACCTGGGTTGTCGCGGCGCTGACGCTGATCCTCGGCAACATCGTGGCGATTTCGCAGACCAACATCAAGCGCCTGCTGGCCTACTCGTCAATCGCGCATGCCGGTTATGTGCTGATGGCGGTTGCCGCAGCCGGAACGCCGGGCGTCAGCGATCAGGCGACGCGCGCGGCGCTCATCTATCTGATGGCCTATATGTTCACCAATCTGGGCGCGTTCGCGGTTGCCATGGCGATTGAAAAGGACGATGGCAGTGGAACCAGCCTCGACGACTTCAAGGGGTTGGGGCGCAGTCGCCCGCTGCTGGCGGCGATCATGGCCGTCTTCATGCTCAGCCTGACCGGTATTCCGCTGACAGCGGGTTTTGTCGGCAAATGGGTGGTTTTCCAGGCGACGATTGAAGCCGGGCTTTACACGCTGGCCGTGATCGGCGTCCTGACGAGTGTGATCAGCGCGTTCTACTATGTGCGCGTGATCGTCAACATGTTCCTTGAGGACGGCGAGGGCGATCCGGCAGCGGCGGCGACGCCTTACGTGCAGTGGGCCATTTACCTCACCTTTGCCGGCACGCTGGTGCTCGGCATCATCCCTTCGCTGGTGACCAATCTCAGCGGGCCGGTCGCGCTGGCCGTGGCTTCGCTGGTCCCCTGACCACATCGGTGCATGACCCGGGGGCGGGCCGGCTGCGGCTCGCCCCTTTTTGTTTCCCACGCTTCGGGACGGGTTAACCCTCGACCATGTTCCTGAACAGCCGCCTGTGCTCGGAGCGAATGCAGAGGTTGGTGGCGATGTTCAGCCCTGCGTCCAGCGCTTTCCTCACGGCTTCGTCATCGTGGACGTTTTCCTGTCCCCATACGGTTTTCGCGCCCACGGCGATGGCCTCGTCAACGATGCCCGCCAGATACATCGGTTTGCGAAAGACATCCACGATGTCGATAGGCTCCGGCACATCGGCAAGCGACGGATAGGTTCGCTCGCCGTCAATCTCCTCAATGGTCGGATTGACCGGATAAACCGTATAGCCAACCTGCGCCAGATACTTCCCGACTTCATAGCTGGCGTACATCGGGTCGTCGGACATGCCAACCACCGCGATCACGGTCGAGTTCACCAGAACATCGCGCCGCGCCTGCTCGTCCAGATTCAGGTTTTGTCCCACGATTGGCCGGCCTTTCTCATCTGATCTGTAACGGTGTCTGCAAGAATTCTATCCCGGAAGCGACTTCAGGCCCAGACCAGTCCACGCCTTGCTTTGGTGTCTGGTGTGGCCTGTATGCCTTGGTCTACAATCAACCTGCATATCAACCATCACACCACACCGGGGAACGTGTAATTGGCGATCATTCAAACTCTCTGGCGCAGCGGCGTCGGTTATATTTTGCTGTCGGTTCTCGGCTATTCCCTGTTTCCGGTTTTCGTGCGCGGCCTTGGCGAATCCGGCATGCCATCGCTCGACATTGCTGCGTGGCGCTTCGTCATCTCAGTGCCGATGCTGTGGGCAATTGTGTTTTTGCGCCGTTTTTCTGCCAGCGCCGGTGGCCAGATGCCGCGTCTCGGTCTGGTGCTGACGGGGGTGTTTATGTGCGGCGCGGCGGTCGCCGGAATCATCGGCATTCAATTGATCCCCGCCGCCGTCTACGTGCTGCTGTTCTATAGCTATCCATCCATGGTTGCCCTGATTTCGGTGCTGCGCGGCGAACGGCTCGAACGCAACGCCTGGCTGGCGCTGGTTCTGACTCTGATCGGCATTGCCCTGACCATGCCCGATCTGAGCGCCGGATTTGGGGACAACGCCAACATGCAGGGCGTGTTGATGGCGTTGTTGAACGCCATTGCGGTCGCCATTTACTATGTGCTCAACAGCAGGTTATTGCGGGACGTTCGAGACACGCCGCGCGCGACCGCCTACAGCATGACCGGCGCAGCGCTGCCGCTGTATGTCTGGGCCATCGCTAATGGGCTGAACCTGCCGCGTAGCGGCGAAGAATGGCTGCTCCTGCTCGGCTTCACGGCTTTCAGCACCGTCATACCGATCATCGCCCTCAACGCCGGAATCCAGCGCCTGGGCGCGCCTAAGGCGGCTCTGTTCAGCACGCTGGAACCGGTACTGACGCTGGTCTGGTCGGTGCTGCTGCTGGGCGATATCGTGCTGCCGGTACAGTTGCTCGGCGGCGCGCTGATTCTGGCCAGTCTCGTGCTGTTGCAGGCGCGGCAGCTTCGCCCCTCCGGCGTCAGCGCGCGGCGAACCGAAGAGGCGCTGCCAGCCCCCTAAATCCTGAGGGGGACGCCGGTTTTTGCCCGACGCTATAATAGACCTGAGCGAAAGGTGAAGCGTTGTGGGTAAGCGTAAGGCAGACATCATTAGCGATGAAATGCGCCAGCGTCTGCTGGCCAACCGCGACGGGCGTATTGCGACCGATCAGTGGCTGGATCTGGTGACCGAGCCACTGGTGATCCTGTTGCTGCTCGTCGTGCCGCTGGCGGTCATTCTGGCCCCGCGTTTCGCATTTTTCGCGCTGTCGTTGCGCCTGCCGCTGATTCTACTCGTGGTTCTGATCGCTCTGGGGCTGCCGACATTAATTCGCGCCCGGCGCTATGCCCGCGCGCGCATCCATTTCGATGTCTTGTATGCCGACGAACGCCGGCACGCGCCGCTGCTGTTCTGGAAGCCGCAGCGCTTTGAAACGAAGGATGGGCGTATCGTCGAGTTCAGCCGGCGGCTGGCCCCGTATATGTTCTACCGTCCGGGCTATCCCTATCTGGTCTATTACATCGAAGAGCCGCGCGGCCTCGTTTTGCTCAGCGTCGCGCCCGCCGATCATCCC
>QGUR01000431.1 GCA_003242205.1 Chloroflexota bacterium
GCGTGGATGACGTCGCAGGACGAGAGCGCGGCCCGCACCTGTGGCAGGCGCAGGAACTGTTTTGGAACCGGGGCGCGTTCTCGCGACAACAGCGTTGGCAGCAGCGGCAAAACCGTCGTGCCATCCAGCGGCGGCGAATTGCGCGCCGCGACTATGGTGAGCTGCACGCCCTGCGCGCACAGCGCTTCTGCCAGTCGCAGACTGTACGACGCCCAACCGTGGCGCAGCGTCAGGTCGGCGGTGAGAAGGCCCACGTGCAGCGGGCGGGCCGTTTCGGAAACCCCGGTCATCGCGCCGTCACGTTCTGCCGCAGCCTGTCCAGAATGAGCTGCGCGCGCCGATCCCATGTATAACGAGCCAGCACACGCTTGTGCGCGGCGTCTCCCAGAAACTGGCGCAGGCCTGGATTGTCGCGCAAGCGACAGATGGCTTCGGCCAGCGCGTCGATGTCGTCAGGTGGCACGAGCAGGGCGTTGACGCCGTCGCGCACGACTTCGGCGAATGCCGGCAGGTCCGAGGCAACGATGGGCCGCCGCGACGCCATGTATTCGAATAGCTTGAGAGGCGAGGCGTGGCGCGCGAAATGTTCCTGCTGTGGAAATGGCATCGCGCAGACATCGAAGGCGCTCAGGAAAACCGGCACGGCATCCGGCGCGACCTGCCCCGCGTAAAAGAAGTTCTCAGGCGGCATGCCCAAACGCTCCCAGCGGCCGCGCAGCGTCTCAACAATCTCGCGTGGCCCGCCCACAATCGCCAGCGACGCGCCTTCGACCTGCGCCAGCGCCCGTACCAGATTGCCGACGCCCTTGTCCATGGCCAGCGTCTGCAAACGCCCAACATAGCCGACGATAAAGGCGTCTTCCGGCCAGCCAAGCCGCGCCCGCGCCTCCGCCTGAGTTGGCGCGTTGGCGAAACGCGAAGCGCGGATGCCGTCATGCGCCACGGTCATGCGCGCCGGGTCTGCGCCAATTCGGGCCAAGTCTTCTGCAAGCGCGTTGGTCATCGGGAAAATCGCCCCGCACCGGCTCAACGCCTTGCGCTGTAACCAGCGCCCCGCGCCCGGCTGCGCCAGCCGGTGGACCTCATAGGCCAGACAGCGCCGCGGCTTGACCAGACTGAGCAACACCAGCGGCAGAGCATCGCGGCTGTAAAAGATGTTGGCTTTTGTGCCGAGCGCGCGGAGGAACACGAACAGCGTGAACGTCCACAGTTGCAAATAGAACGCCAACTTTGCCGGAAGATCGGTGCGGTTGGGAAACAGGGGAATCAGGTCGATGCACGGCAGGCGACGCAGCGTGAAATTGCGCCGTACGCCGTAGAACGTCCATGGATCGCCCGCTTTACGCATGGCGCGGGTGTTGAAACGCCATGGAACCCACAGCGAGACCTTTGCGCCGGCATCGGCGAATGCCTCGCAGTTCTGCATGATTTGCAGGCCATGAGCCTTTTCCGTTGGCAGGCGAATGTTGGCGATGTAGACGAGCTTCACGGCGGTATGCGTCCGTTTGCGACGACAACTTGGTTTCTGGCTGTCGAGTTTACGTTACAGTGGCCAAAATGCCAGAGACAAAACATGCGCCAATTGGCCTGCTTTGGCCGGGTAAAATGCCGTATAATATATGCATACCGAAACATATATTGAGACACCGTCTCTTTGCGACGGGAGGCTTGCGTGAGCCAGCGCACATATCGCGTAAAGGGCATGGATTGTGCCCACTGCGCGCAGACGATTGAAAAGGGCGTCAGCCGGCTGGATGGCGTCGAGGCGGTGCAGGTCAATTTCACCACCGGTGATATGCATATCACCGGTGGTGTGGCCGAGGATGTTCTGCGCGAGCGCGTGGAAGCGCTGGGCTACCAACTGGATGAAAGCAGGCGTCCAACCGAAAACCCCGAACTGAGTCAGGGCGGGGTCGCCGGTTTTCTGCGCTATCTGCTGCGGGAACAGGCGACCCGGTTCGCGCTGGCGGGCGGCGCGCTGCTGGCACTGGGGCTTTTGGCGGCGCTGGTGGGCCTGCCGGTTGCCGGAACGCTCTACGTGCTGGCTACGGTTGTGGCGCTGTTTCCTGTCGCCAGAAGCGGCCTTCGCAACCTCTGGATCAACCGGGATTTCAATATCAATCTGTTGATGACCATCGCTGCGGTTGGAGCGCTGATCATCGGCGAAACCGCCGAGGCAGCGACGGTGATCTTCCTGTTCGCAGTGGGCGAGGCCATGGAAGGTTACACGGCTGACCGGGCGCGCGACAGCCTGCGTGGATTGATGGCGCTGGCCCCGGCGACGGCCATTCGCCTGCGTCGCACGGAAACCGCCGAATATGAGGAAGTCGTGCCGGTCGAGACGCTGGCCGTAGGCGACCTGATTCTCGTCAAACCGGGTGAGCGACTGCCGATGGATGGTCAGGTCGTCGCCGGGGCAGGCAGCGTCGATCAGGCGGCGGTGACGGGCGAGAGCGTGCCGGTTTACAAGCAACCGGGTGACAGGGTCTACGCCGGAACGCTGAACGGCGCGAACGCGCTGGAAATTGAGGTGACTCACACTTCCGAAGACAACACCGTCAACCGCATCATCCGCATGGTCGAGGAAGCGCAGAACACACGCGCGCCAAGCCAGCGTCTGGTTGACCAGTTCGCCCGCATCTACACGCCGGCTGTCGTTGGCGTCGCGGCGCTGGTGGCAACCGTACCGCCGCTGTTTTTCGACCAGCCGTTCTGGGACACGCCCGAAGGCCATGGCTGGCTGTATCGCGCGCTGGCGCTGCTGGTCATTAGTTGTCCCTGCTCGCTCGTCATCAGCACGCCGGTCACGGTCATCAGCGCGATTACACGGGCGGCGCGGCGCGGCGTGCTCATCAAAGGCGGCGCGCATCTGGAAGCGCTGGCTAGCGTCCGGGCGTTTGCCTTCGACAAAACCGGCACGCTGACCGAAGGCAGGCCGGTCGTTACGATGGCACGCTCGATTAACTGCACGACAGGCGATGTCTGCGCGCTGTGCGACGACGTGCTGGCGCTGGCCGCGGCGGGCGAGCGACGCAGCGCCCACCCGCTGGCAGGCGCGGTCGGCAGCGCGGGAA
>QGUR01000432.1 GCA_003242205.1 Chloroflexota bacterium
GGTCAGCAGGGTGCGCGCCAGCTCTACAGGCGAACTGACCTGAAGGCCGCGGTTGCTCAGATCAACCACCATGCGCTGCGCGCCGGTGAACGAGATCACGGAACAGAGAGCAGTCATCCCGACCAGAATGACCGCGCCGACGATAAAAACCCAACCTGGAAGTCGCATACAACGCCTGTGTGTAACTTGCAAAACCGTGCGGAATTATAGCCCAGTTGTTAGCTCTGTGAACCCTTCGTCTGGCCACCGGCTTGTCGCTGCTCCCGGACGGACGCCGGGTTAAAATAATTAAACAATACATAATAATTGAGGTGTTTTGTGTATCTTGTACATTGTGCCGGTATGGCATCCCTCCCATAATAAACTTACAGGTTAGACGGCGAGGTGATGTGATGTACGCCCAAATGACCCGGATCAGGGTACCTGCCGCAAGGATGAAGGACCTTCGGTCCATCATCGAGAACGAGTACCTTCCGATTGTCAGTCGTCGCCCCGGTTTTGTTGCCGCCTACTTAATGGAACAGGTTGATGACGAAAATTCGGCCCAGATGCTTCAGCTTTGGGATAGCCATGCAGCCGCGGAGGCGTTCACGCGCACGGGCTCGTTCGCGGCCTCACTGCAGGCGCTTGCGGTTCACCTGCCCGGCATCAGAATTGAACGCGATGGTTTCATCGTGCGCGTGTCGCGAGTAGCGGCGGAGACACCGGCATTCGCGCGGGTTTAATCCGGTTTTCGCTTATCAAGACGGGGCGGCCACAGAGCCGCTTTTTTTTGCGTCCGGCCCCGGATGAAATGTTGCTTAAGGCGCTTGCTCTGTAGCGACAAACATTGTTTATTATCAGTAGGCGGCATTACCGCATGATGATCACGCTGTGGTTGGAGATAGATGCTGATGGACGATTTTCTGACTCATCGGAATCTCGTTCACGCCCCGGAGTTCCCGCCCGGAGACTGGCTGAACACCCCGCGTCCTCTGTCCGTACAGGCGTTGCGCGGGCGCGTGTTTCTGGTCGATATCTGGGATTACACCTGCGTCTACTGGCTGCGTACGCTGCCTTATATCCGCGAGTGGTACGCGCGCTATGCGCCGTACGGGCTGGAGGTCATCGGCGTGCATACGCCAGCTTTCGCCTTTGGGCGCGAACGACGGCAGGTTGAACTGGCGACGCAGGAATTCGGTGTCAGGTATCCGGTCTTTCTGGACAACGAATTCCGCGTCTGGAATGCCTATAACAATCGCTTCTGGCCGGCACGCTATCTGATTGACCGCCACGGGCTGATCCGCTACTCCGATTTTGGCGAGGGCGGATACGCCGAGTTCGAGCGCGTCATTCAGGCGTTGCTGCGCGAGGTCGATTCCAGCATCGACCTGCCGCCGATTATGCAGCCGCTGCGCGACGAAGACAGGCCCGAGGTGAAGCGGAAGCGGCCAACCCCGGAGTTGCGCGGCGGGCTGGAAGGCGGCGCGCTTGGCAATCCCGAAGGGTATGCCGGCCATATCCCGGTCCTCTATCGCCTGCCGCGCCAGCGCACGAGCGGCGCGTTCTATGTGGCGGGCGCGTGGCAGGCCGGGCGCGATTATCTGGCCTATCAGGGGAGCGGTGAAGGGATCATCCAGCTTCCCTACGACGCGGTCGAGGTCAACGCCGTGCTCAGCCCGCATTCCGACGCGGTCGAACGGCTGCTGCATCCCGACGCGGTCAGCGTTGAAATTTGGCAGGATGAGCGGCCGATTGACGACGAGCGCCGTGGCGCTGATCTGACCGCTGACGGGCGAGTCATCATCAATCGCCCGCGCATCTATAATCTGGTTCGCAATCCCGCCCATGAATCGCACGAACTGACCATTCGTGTGCAGGCCCGCGGCGTCGCCGTCTATGCTTTCTCGTTTGTCGGCGGGGCGGGCTGATCTACCTCGCCCGCCTCGCTCGCTGCCGCGTCCGTAATGTTTTTGAAACAACTGCATCCGCTTGCCCTCTGTCTGTGGTATTCTTGAGGGCGTTCTGCCCGTTTCCCGGCCCGCAATCAGATTCGGTGGCAAATCAGGATGATCGGACGCAAGCTGCGAAACCGCTATGAAGTTCTCGAGCGCGTGGGCGACGGCTCGACCGCGACCGTTTTCCGGGCGATGGATACGCGTCTGGGGCGGGAAGTCGCGCTCAAGGTGCTGTTGCCGCACGTCCGCGAGAATACCCGCGTGCGCTTTTTTCAGGAGGCGACGGCGGCGGCGCAGCTCAATCATCCGAACATCATGGCGATTTACGACATCGATGAGGAGGACGGCCAGCATTTTCTGGTCGTCGAATACGTCGAGGGCGATCCATTGTCGGACTTCATCCCCTCGCCGCCGGATGTCGTCATCGAACTGGGCCGCCAGATCGCTCAGGCGCTGGCCTACGCGCACGCGCGCCACATCATCCACCGCGATATTAAACCGGCCAATATCAAGGTCACGCCCGCTGGCCAGATCAAGATCATGGATCTCGGGCTGGCGCTGCCGCGCGAGGCGAAACGCGTCACCGCCGCCGGGATGATCATCGGCACGCCTGCCTATCTGTCGCCGGAACAGGCGCAGGGGCACCCGCTCGATGCGCGAACCGACATCTATTCGCTCGGCGTCGTGTTGTACGAGATGGCGACCGGCGTGCTTCCGTTCGATACCGATGATATTCCGGCGTTGCTGCTGCAACAGGTGAAACAGCCGCCCAAACCGCTGCGCGAACACGTGCCGGACATTCCCGCCGCGCTCGACAACGTCATCCTGCGCGCGCTGGAAAAGCAACCGGCACGGCGCTTCCAGACCATGGACGCTTTTGCCTCGGCGCTGAAGGCGGCTATGCCGGCGTCTGCCGCCGAGTCGTCATCGACGCAGACACGCCCGCCCGTTGAATCCGCTTCGGCGGGGCCGGACGCTCCGGCGCAGGAGCCGTTGCGGATCGTGCTGGCGGACGACCACAAGCTGCTCCGCAAGACGCTGGTGAGCTATCTCGAATCGAACGATGCTTATCTCGTGGTTGGCGAAGCCTCGGATGGCGATGAAGCGCTGCAACAGACGCTCGAACTG
>QGUR01000433.1 GCA_003242205.1 Chloroflexota bacterium
AAAAAACGGATTAGAGATTTAGTACGGTCTCGGGGGGTTGGAGATGTGTATAAGAGGACATCTCGATGCAGACGGGCGTCGGCGTGTTGGTCACGACGCCGGTATCCTCCAGCACGCCGGTTGTCCCGTCGACGCGGAACGTTACGATCGTGTCGCTGTCCTGATTGGCGGCCAGCAGGAATCCGCCGCCCGGATCGAGATTGAAATTGCGCGGGGTTTCGCCTCTGGTGGATTGGTGTGCGATATAGCTCAGGCGTCCGCTCTCGTCGATGGCATAGGCGACGATGCTGTCGTGCCCCCGGTTGCTGGCATAGACAAATCGGCCGTTCGGATGAACGCGAATATCGGCAGCGGTGCTCTGCCCGCTGAAATCGTCGGGCAGCGCGGGGACGGTTTGCAGCGCTTCCATGCGACCGTTATCGAATGCATAGGCTGTAATCCGGGAGTCGAGCTCCTGAATGTTGTAGACAAAGCGCCCGTTGGGATGAAAAGCTATATGCCGCGGCCCCGCGCCGGGGTCGGCGCTCACGCCCGGCGGATCGCAGGGAGCCAGCTTTCCGGCGTCATGGTCGATGCGGTAACAGACGATCCGGTCGATACCGAGGTCCGCGACCAGCAGAAAGCGGTTGGACGGGTCAACCACAGTGCAGTGAGGATGCGGGCTGGTCTGCCTGTCCGGGTTGACGCTCGAACCCTGATGCCGCACGGTATGGCTTGCAGGTTCGAGGCCGCCATCGGGGCGGATGGGGAACATGGCGACCGCTTCCCCGCCACCGTAATTGGCGACAAAGGCATAGCGGCCGGTCGCGTCAACGGAAACATACGCGGGGCCGCTGCCATGCGTCGGTTGCCGGTTGATGAAACGCAGCCCGCCCGTCTCGCGGTCGATGGCGTAGGCGGAAAGCCAGCCTTCCGGCTCCTGCGAAACCTCGCTGATGGCATAGAGATACCGCCCGGCCCGATCGACCGCCAGAAATGACGGGCTGGCGATATTCTCCGTCAGGCTCAGGAAAGAAAGCGCGCCGGTCGCGCGATCCAGTTCAAAGGTGTAAATCCCTTTGCCGGACGCCGCCTTCACATGCGGTTCAGGGCGTGTGTACGTGCCGACAAAAACCAACGTGCGCCTTGGGGATGACTGAGACATAAAGATTTTCTCCTGAAAATACAATCTTTATCTTATGCCAAAACGGGCAAACCGCGCGGCTGCCCGCAACTACCCAAAACGAGAACGGAGCAGGCTGTTCTGGCGCTGCCCCGTCCCCGGATTCAGGTTTCAGTGGATGGTGAATTGGGTCAAGCCGGAACGGATCGCCCGGCAGGCATACGTCGCAATCGGTCGCCGGCCCGGCATAAGCGGTCATGCGCCGTGCCGGTGGCCTCTACCCTGATCCGGCGCTTTCGGTTACTCTCAGACACCCGCTGCGCGGCTGGGAATCGATCGAACAGCGCAGGTAGGCGCGGCGCGGTCAGAGGAATCAGCAATGTCACTCCCACAAGGCTATTACGATCTGCTGGAACGACTGGAGCGGCCCGGGTGCGCCGTCTGTAGCCTGCTGCTGGAGGTTAGCAACCGCTTCATCGAATCGCTGTTGTACGAATTTTCGCTCGATCCGGGAACCCAGCGGGCGTTTCGCGCCGGGCGCGGGCTGTGCAACCACCATAGCTGGCAACTGGCCGGGCAACACGGCTATTCGCTCGGCGTCGCGGCGTTGTTCGAAGCGGCGCTGGATGAGGTGCTCGACATTCTGCAGACGACGCCGGAGGAGACGCTGACCGGCCGCTTCAGCCGCCCGTTCGGCGGAGACGCCAGATCGCCGGTAGCCGAACGGCTGGAACCGGAAGGGCCGTGTATCGTCTGCGCCAATGTCGAGCACGCCGAACAAACCTACGTGCGAACGTTCGCCCGGCACTGGCATCGCGCCGACCTGCAGCGGGCTTATCGCGGTTCGTCCGGGTTGTGCCTGCCGCATTTTCGTGACGCGCTGCGGCAGGTCGAAACGCGCGAAGCGCGCCGCGAACTGGTCGCGATCCAGATCGAGAAATGGTCTGCGCTGCGGCGCGAACTGAACCAGTTTCAGATCAAGAGCGCCTACAACTATGTTGGCGAACCCATCGGCGCGGAAGCGGATAGCTGGCGGCGCGCCGTCGCCAGCATGACCGGGCTTCAGAACGCCACGGCGGCGCTCACCCGCCCCGAATAGCTCGCGAACTTGCCAGAACCGCCATAGCCCTTTATGATACGAAAAGGCAACTTTGTGCGGGAGGCAAGGCGATGCAATCCCCGGAAACCTGCCCCGAATGCGGCGCGGACTGGAGCGACGGCCAGACCTGTCAGGATCGCTTCCACCAGATGCTTTTCTGGGAAGCGGAACGCCCTGAAATCGGCGTGGTACATCATCTGATGGTGCTATGCCACCACCTGCAGCATCCCAGTCTCTACTCGGAGGACGGGCTGCGCTACAGCAGAAAACTACTCGATGATTTTGTGGCCAACGGCGTGACGCCGGAGGAAGCCCGCCGGCGCAACCGCGAAGCCGTGAGTTCGGAAAACCGCCACTGGAAGGTCACGGCGCGGCCCGATTCGGTCGGCGCGTATGAGCGGCCCATCCACTGGACGATGACCTCTGCCGATGTCGTTGCGCGCGGGATCGACAACTATGTCCACAGCGTCGGTGAGTGGGCGCAGTCCGTGTACGACGCGCTCCGCGCGGCAGATGAGGCAGATGCCCGGTCATAGACCGAGCGTGACACCCATACGCCCCCGGCCTTCCTGCGCCAGCCGCCGCAAGGCCAGCCATGGCATATGTATGATGCATGACGCATTTTTACAAATAGTAGCCCTTGTGAAAGACGATGCCATAGGGATCGAACTCGCGCTCGGTTTCGTCCCCGCTCCACACTTGATATGGCACTATTCCGGTGACACTCCCCACGCCAAAAGGCGGGGGCTTCTGACGGACGCTTGCCCTTGCTGACCGCGCGAGGCGGCCAGCAGCGGGGCTACGTTATCCGGCACGGGTGTGTCCCACCCGGCTCGACGCAACATGTTACGCGCCGCGTTGTG
>QGUR01000434.1 GCA_003242205.1 Chloroflexota bacterium
AGCGTAACGTGGCCGGTTACGGCGAGCGTGCTCTGGGAAGCTCCCCGCTTTAGCGGGGAGAGTCGTCACAATTGATGATCGTATCGTTGCCTGAAAGGCCTTCGATGTCCGGATTGCCGGATCCGCCGGGAACCCCGCCGATATGTCCCGTTACACTGTTAATGATTAGATCGTTACCGCTGCCGCCCTCGACGTCATCAGCAGTCCGGCCATTGTTGACCAGCGTATCATCGCCGTTGCCGCCGATAATCTTCGCGCCAATATCGCCATTGTTCGTCAGACTGTCATTGCCCGCCCCACCATTGAAGTGAGCAGGGCAATTCGTCGCCGTCAGAACATCAGGGCCTGAAGTTCCCGCCGGACACTCATCCTGAGCTGCCACCAGCGCCGGAAAAGTAGCCGCCACAGCCAAAACCAGCAAGATTACTAAGTATTTTGCCATCCATCTGCTCATATTATGCCCCTCCCTATTATGATTTGCACCCGCCCGTGACTATACATTACAAATAATATGACCCGCGATATACAGGACTGTAGTCCTATTTAACACAATCTTAAAGAAGGTAGTTGTCTTTTAAGTTGGATATCAATGATCATTATTGGCGACTAAAGACAGCGTCGCCCAAGCCGATGCCGAAAATCAATTGTGTGATCTTAAGAAAGGAAACGGAGCTTGATTAGAAGTTTGTTATGGTAGATATACGAAAAGGGTTTAGCCGTTGAGCGCCGAAAGCAAAGGAGGCCGGTTGACTCCGACCTCCATCGTTTTGCAGGTTCGTATGAAGCGATGCAGGTAAGGGGTTCAGATCGGCTTGAGGCCCGCCTCAATTTGCTGTCGTCTAGGCTCGAGAAATGGAGGTAATGCCAGACGCTCGCCCAGCGCCGCCAGAGGTTCGTCCGTAGCAAAGCCCGGGCCGTCAGTCGCCAGTTCGAAAAGGATGCCGTTCGAGATACGGAAGTAAAGCGACTTGAAGTAGTAACGATCGATTATGCCGGAAGTTGGGAGGCCAATCCGTGCCAATCGCTCCTCCCACCCTCGCTGTTCCTCGTCATCGCGCAGGCGAAACGCGACATGATGAACGCCGCCAGCCCCCAACCATGCCGCCGGTAGGCGAGGTTGCTCGATAACGTGAACTTCCTTTCCCGGGCCACCGCCATCCATGCTGTAGACGACCACCGTTTCACCGGCGTTTTCCGGATTCGCATGCTCTGCCGTGCGCGTAAAATTAAGCACGCGGGTCAAAATCGGCTCAATCATACCCAGTCGTGGAGTCGAGAGCGTCACCGCGTAAAAGCCGCGTAACGCGTACTCGGCTGGAATGCCCGCTTCTGTCCATGGTTCGCCCTCAAACGGCGCACCATCGTCGTCCACCAGAGCCAGACGCTGGCCTTCGGGGTCCTCGAACAGCAGCGCTTCACGAGCGCCCAGATAGCCGGCACGGGAAAAAGCGATGCCCTGCTCCTGAAACCGCCCTGCCCAGTAATCGAGGGCAGCTGTCCCGGCGACTCGGAACAGGGTGCGCACGATGCTGTCCGTCCCCCGCTGATTCGAGCCGATCTGCGGCCAGTCGAAGAACGTGATGTCTGTGCCCGGCGTACCCAGCCTGTCCGCGTAAAAGAGGTGATAAGCGCTCACATCGTCCTGATTCACGGTCTTTTTGACCAGCCGCAATCCCAGCACCTGCGTATAGAAACGCAGGTTTTCGGCCACTTTGCCGGTGACCGCTGTCACATGATGCAAGCCGTGTAACTGCATCTCACGCTCCTCCCTGTCCGCCACTTGCCGGTTCATCGAAGATCAACCTGATAGACAATAATCGTAACGAACTCGGCAGGCAGAAGCGAACGACGTTGTATCCGGACAACTGCAGGGCATTGACCGGATAAAAAACGGCCCCGGTTTTATCGGGGCCATCAGGCGTAAACGCGCTTGTGGAAACGCTAGTGCGCCGGCTCTGTAGACAGTTGCGACGCGATCCCTCGCGCCCAGCGACGGATTTCGACCCAGTTGCGGAAATCGCCATAAGGCGCGCGCACCATCTTGACGATCAGCTTCTCGCCCAGACCCAGATCGCTCGGGTCCAGCTTGCCAACGAATACCTTGTGGTCGCGAATCGGAATGTCGCCCAAAGATGCGACCAACGCCTGCGGGTCGTTTTCCGGCTGGTGCTTGCCCAGACCGAGCGGCCCGCTGCTGAACACCCATACGGGCAGTTTCAACAGTTCGTCACGATGTCGTTCGCCAAACTGCTTGGCCTCTGCCAGCCAGTTCCCGATGTAAACGGCACTACCGAGTACGACCGCGTCATAGCCCTGCACCGTGTCGACGTGCTTGGCATCACGAACATCCACAGTCAGACCGGTAGCGCGCAATTCTCTGGCAATGACCTCACCGATGTCACGGGTGCTCCCGTGCCTGCTTGCTACTGCGACTAGAACTTTCATCTTGTGCTTCCCTTCGTTGTGCGATTGGTATCTGCCGCTCGCGTCTACTACAGGAGGAGCCACGCACAACCGCGCCGCATCCATCCCAAGAATAGTCCTTCAGGTCCCGCCGCGGCGCGCCAGAGCAAGCCCGCCACGACTTATATCCCTATTCTAAGAAGCAGGCATGACGGGCGTTAGTTACAAACATGATGATCGCACCCGACAAAGGTCACAAGATACGACAGTCATGGCCAAGCTGCATATCGAACGAAGGCTTTGCCTCCCGTGTCCTGCTGAACGCGATCAGAAGGTATCGCCGCTATCCCGTCGCTGTTGGCGTTCGTACTCGCTCATTTCGATAAGCTCGCCATCATCGCTCAAAACATAGCGCTCCGGCTCCCGCTTCGGCTTGTCCATGGTGCTGGCGAACTGTTCGTCGTTCTTGCGCTTGCCGGTGCTATCGGTCGCGCTCGCGAGTTGTGACAGTAGCAACAGCACGCCAATCGCAGCCCAGCCCTAACAGCAGCGAGGCAAGCGCCATCGGCAGGAAAAAGATGCCGCCGCAGCACCCAACGGACGTGCCACGCCCATCTGATTTCATCCAGACAAACATGACTTGCTCCGCTTTTATTACA
>QGUR01000113.1 GCA_003242205.1 Chloroflexota bacterium
CCCTGGAAAGGTTTCGGGACTTCATCCCCGCCTTGTCGTGCTCGATATCATGCTGCCGAAGCTGGATGGCCTCAGCCTGTGCCGCATGGTGCGGCGCGACCCGGCCACGTCGCACATTCCCATCATCATGTTGACAGCACGTGGCACGGAAGTCGACAAGATTGTCGGTCTGGAAAGCGGGGCCGACGATTACGTCGTCAAACCGTTCGGGTTAGGCGAATTTCTGGCGCGCGTTCGGGCTGTCATGCGTCGCTCGCCGGCGCTGGCAAACCATCAGGACGAGATGGCTTCTCAGGACCTGCGGCTTAGCCTGACCGGGCGGCGGGTGTTTAAGGACAGCGAGGAGATCAAACTCAGCAATAAAGAGTTTGACCTGCTGGCCGAACTGATGCGGAACAAGGGAGTCGTGCTTTCCCGCGATCTGATTCTGACCAAGGTGTGGGGCTACGACTATTTCGTGGACAAGCGCACGGTCGATGTCCACATCCGCTGGTTGCGCGAAAAAATCGAGGATGATCCGTCCAACCCCAGACGCATTGTTACCGTGCGCGGCGTTGGCTATCGTTTTGAGGGCTAGGAAGGCTATGCGCCGTCGATGACCGATGTCCTAATCCTTGTCCTCGCGCTTGCGCTGGCAACCAGCCTGTATGTTGTCTGGCGGCGCGAGCAACGCGTGCGTGAGCTGAGCGCCACGATTGAAGCACTGCGACGGGATACGGAAGCTGCGCCGCAGATGGCGTTTGACGAGCACAAGCGTATCGTCGATGCCCTGCAGGCGACCATTGCCGACCAGAAGCACGCGCTGTCCGCGCTTCAAGAAGCGATTGCCGCGCGCGATCAGGCCGCTGCCGCGCTGCAAAGCGATTACAACGATCAAAAAGCGCGACTCGACGCGCTTCAGGCGTCGCTGGCTGAACGCGAGCAGGCGCTCAAGCAAGCCACGGCTGAGCTGCAACGTTCTGAGGAGCGACTGGCGAAGTTGGAGCAGGAATCCGCGCGAGCTGAGGCTGAAAGCGCGGACAGATTACTGGCGCTGGTACTCGCGAATACGGCTTATGATGCGCTCCTCGTCGTCGACGAACAGCGCAGGGTCATCGCGCTCAATGAGAGCGCTGAAGCGCTGTTTGGTCACCAGAACGTCGTTGGGCAGCCGCTTGCGGACGTCACCGGCTCGCCGGAAATCGACTCGCTAGTAGAAGACGCGCTCGTCAATCAGGAAGAAACCTTCGAAGAACAACTGACGATCAACCGCCGGACGTATCGGGTGCGCGTCCGCGTCACGCCGCGCGGGGACAGCAGCTACATCGGCCTCGCGTTTCAGGACGTTACCGAGCTGGTACGCCTCAACCGCGCTCGGCGCGATATGGTCGCCAACATCTCGCATGAGCTGCGTACGCCCATTGCGAACATCCGCCTGATCATCGACAGCATTTTCCACGAACAGGAAAAGCCAAAAGGCAAAGCCAGCCGTTCGGCGTTGAAGGCCATCGCGCGCGAAACGGATTCGCTGCTGTGGCTGGTTCAGGAATTGCTCGATCTGTCGATGATCGAGTCGGGGCAGGCGATTTTACGAATGGTCGATGTGCCGGTTTCATTACTGGTCGATGAGGCTGTCGAGCGGGTTATCGACCAGTCGGCTGCCAAGGATCTTTCCATTGACGTACAGGTTCCGCCGGATTTGCAGGTGCTATGCGACCGCGATCAGGCCCGGCGCGTGTTGATCAATCTCATTCACAACGCGATCAAGTGGTCGCCACCCGGCGGCGTCATTCGGGTGGAAGCCACGGGCGGAGCGGACGAGGTGACGTTCGCCGTGCTTGACGAGGGGCCGGGCGTACCCGACGAATTCCGCGAGCGAATTTTTGAGCGCTTCTATCAGGTGGATGCTTCACGTTCCAGAGGCGATGGAACCGGCCTCGGTCTGGCCATCTGCAAGCACATTGTCGAGGCGCACGGCGGACGTATCTGGGCTGTAGGCAATAGCCAGCGTTCAGGCGGCTGCTTCATGTTCACATTGCCGGCAACCACCGCGGCGGTTTCCAGTTCAGACGTATCGGAATTCGCCTGATGCGGGACAAATGTCACTAATCTGAGTAAATCACAGCAGATTCTATTGAGATTCCTCTGTTAGAACGGTTATAATGACTGCAACGAAATTGCAGGCCTTCGGGGCAGGGTGAAATTCCCGACCGGCGGTAAGGCGTCAAACAGGCGTCAAGCCCGCTACCCGAGTCATCTCTGAACGAGATGCGCGCTGCATGAAAGGTGCAGCGCCGGTGGATCTGGTGAAATTCCAGAGCCGACGGTGATAGTCCGGATGGGAGGAGGCAGGCAACGGCAGGTCCGCAAAAGGACTGCGCCGCGCTTGGAGTTGGTTCGCGCTGCAAGGTGTGATCCGTTCTCTTGGTGTATGCACTTCCAGCCCCGAGGTTCCTGTGTTGAAGCTCGGGGCTTTTTCATGCAGCGTAACACCATTCAACAGCGCTTTTACCGGCCACTGGAACGCCAGATAACTCTGGGACGCCCGTCGATCCGGCGCTATGTCGGGTTGCTGGCGCTGGTGCTGATTCTGGTGGTGTGGCAGGTTATCGCGTCGTTGCGATTGTATCCGTCGTTCATCATTCCGCCGCCGGGGGCGGTTCTGGAAAAGTTCATCACGGTCGTTCAGGACGGCCGGCTGTGGTTGCATACCAGCACGACGCTGGTGGAGGTGCTCGGCGGGCTGGCGCTTGGCGTGAGCGCGGGTGTTGTGCTCGGCTACATCATTGCCAAGAACCAGATCATTGAAGACCTGCTATCGCCTGTTATCGTTGCGCTGCAATCGACGCCGGTCGTGGCCTATGCGCCGCTGCTGGTCATCTGGTTTGGCAGTGGCCCAAACAGCAAGGTACTGACTTGCGCCCTGACGGTCTTCTTTCCCATGCTCATGAACACCGTCGTCGGCATTCGCAACACGCCAGCGCCCCTGCGCGACCTGATGCGCTCGCTCGGCGCGACACGCGCGCAAATGCTGACGCGGCTCGAAATCCCGGCGGCGCTACCCGTGCTGCTGAATGGCCTTAAGGTGAGCGCTACGCTGTCGGTGATCGGCGCGGTGGTGGGCGAATTCATCTGGGCGAACGCTGGTCTGGGGTTCCTCATTAATCTGTCGCGTAATCAGTATGACACGCCCCTTGTCATTGTTGCCGTGTTGACGCTGGCGCTTATGGCGCGCGCGCTCTACAGTGCGGTATCGTATATCGAGCGCCGTGCCCTGGCGTGGCAACAGCGAACACGCCGGGACTAGCCGTTCCTTCTTCCATCAGGTCACGTTATCAATTCGCGGCATATCCGCTTCAAGGAGTTCTGTTCATGTTGCGCCTGTTGCTCGTCGTTGCCGTTTTGCTGCTTTCAATACCCGTATCGGCGCAGGACGACGTTTTGCAGGATACAACCCTGTTCCTAACGTTCGTGCCAAACGTGCAGTTTGCGCCCGTTTATGTGGCGATGGAAAAGGGCTATTTTGCCGCCGAAGGTCAGAATGTCACGATCGAACATGGTGATGAGCCGGTTGGGATTGATCTGATGGCGGCGGGCGAGCTGGATTTCGGTATCGTCGGCGCGGATCAGGTCATCGCAGCACGTGCCAACGACCGGCCGATTGTCTTTATTTACGAGTGGTTCCAGACATTCCCGATTGGCCTTGTGGTGACCAAAGAATCCGGCATCGAGGCGATTACCGATCTCGTTGGCAGGCATGTTGGCGTGCCGGGGCGCTTTGGCGCGACCTATACCGGGTTAGTTGCGCTGCTGGTCGCCAACGGCCTCACGGAAAATGACATTATCATCGATGAGATTGGCTTCAACGCGCCGGATGTCGTCTGTGTTGGCGCGATTGGCGCGTCGGCCGTCTATCTCAATAACGAGCCATTGCAGATCGAAGACCGCATTGCCAATGACAATTGCGGCGTCGTGACGGGAATCCGCGTATTTCCTGTGGCCGATTACATCGACCTCGTATCTAATGGATTAGCGACGACCGAGCGCATGATCGCTGAAGAGCCTGACCGCGTGGCAGGCATGGTCCGCGCTTACCATAACGGCCTGCGTGACGTGATCCGCAATCCGGCGGAAGCCTATCTTCTTGCGGCGGCGCATGTCGAAAACCTGCCGCTGAGCGACGCGCTGCGCGAGGCGCTGGTCGCGCTTGCCGTCGAGCAGAATGCCTTTTTGTCCGAGCATCCCAATGTAAGCCGGGAGCAACTGGCTGCTTACCGGGCAAAGCTCTACGACACACTGGTTGAACAGCTTCCGTCGGAAGATCTCATTCAGTTCCGAATTTTGCTGGCTACCATCGAGTTCTGGGACGCCGATCTGCTCGGTTATACCGAACCCGCCTCGTGGGAGGCGACGCAGGACACGCTGCTGATGATGGAATTCATCAGTGAGCCGATTGATCTGGAAAGCGCGTACACCAATGAATTCGTGCCAGACCTGGGTGAGCCGCCGGAGGAATAACCGTGCCCGCCAGCATCTCGGTACAGGGCGTCAGCGTTGAATTTCGCGCGCCGGACGGCGGGCCGTTACCGGCGCTGGGGCCGGTGACGTTTGGCCTGGATGCCGGTTCGCTGGTTTGTCTGGTCGGGCCAAGCGGGTGTGGCAAAAGCACGCTGATCCGTGTGATTGCCGGCCTGCAGACGCCCGATCAGGGGAAGGTCTGCCTGGATGGCGAGCCGGTGACAAAACCATCGCGGCGTGTCGGCCTGATGTTTCAGGACGCCAATCTCATGCCGTGGCGCACGGTTATTGACAATATCGCGCTGCCGCTCGAACTGGCGGGCGTGCCGGCGGCCGAACGCCGCGAAATCGCGATGAAGCTGTTGCCCGGTCTTGGACTGGCCGATTTTGCCGGCGCGTATCCCGGCGAGCTATCCGGTGGCATGGCGCAGCGGGCGGCGCTGGGGCGGGTGCTGATCCAGCGGCCAGATGCTCTGCTGCTGGACGAGCCATTTGGCGCGCTGGACGCGATGACTCGCGAACAGGTCAGTTCAGACCTGCTGGCCCTCTGGGCGCAGGAACGGCCGACGATCCTGCTGGTGACGCACGACATTCATGAAGCGGTGCGATTGGGAGACCGGGTGCTTGTCATGTCGCCCCGGCCGGGGCGTATCGTGGCCGATATTGCCGTGCCACTGCCCCGGCCGAGGCGCGTCAGCGATACGTATCAGGCGGAATTTGGAGCCATCGCGCAGGCCATACGGCAGGCTATCGAGAACAGTTGAACGCCTGCTGATGGTCGTTTCAGGCGGTAGGCACGGCGTCCGGCGGCGGTTCCAGTTGCAGCGTGATGCCGAAGGTGCTGCCAACGCCGGGCTTGCTTTGAACGTAAACATTGCCGCCGTGCTGCTCCGCGACCGATTTGACAATCGCCAGACCCAGGCCGGTCCCCGGCACGCTGGCATCGGCGTTGGCCCGGTAGAAGCGCTCGAACAGATGCGACTGGTACTCTACCGGAATGCCTGGCCCGTTGTCTGTGACCTCGATATGCAGCATTGGGCCTTTCGCGTAGACGCACAGACGCACCTCGCCGCCGCGCGGCGTGTACTTGCAGGCGTTTTCCAGATAGTTGAGTATGGCGCGAACCATCCACTTGCGATCTACGCGAATAGTCGATAGCGAACGATCCACTTCCACGTGGAAGCGCAAATTGCGCTCGTCGAGCCTCGGCTTGATCTCAATCGTCACTTCGTCGATCAGATCGGGCAGGTAAGTTTCAGCCAGGTCTAAGCCGTAGCCGCTTTCGATCTGTTCGAGATTAAGCAGGTCGTCAATCAGTTCCTGTGTGCGATTGATACCGAGCGAGGCGATGCTAACCAGCTCGCGGGCCATTTCGTTATCGCTCACCATGGGTTGCAGGGCTTCGAGCGAATTCAGGGCGGCTCCAAGCGGGTTTCGCATGTCGTGCGCGGCCGCCTGGATGAACTGCGTCCGCGCGATTTCCGCCTGATGCAGGTGGGTGACGTCCTGCAGCACGATGACCCAGCCGTCGGTTTCCGAGCGCCGGTCAAGCTGGCAGGCGACGTATACCGGGGAAACCAGCACGGAGAGAACCCGGCCGTCATCCAATGTCACCTTGAAGACACGGTTGCAGTCTTCCTCGCGCGATGACAGCGCCACCAGCAGGCTGTGCCGGATCTTCGGGTTAATCGGCGCTTCTCGCAGCGGCACATTGATCAACGAACCGGACTTGACGCAGAGCATCCCCTCGGCCGTGTGGTTGATGACGCGAATGCGCCCCGCCTGATCGGTGGCGATAATGCCGTCGGCGGTCGAATGCAGAATCGCGCTCAACTGGCTCTGGTTTTCGAGGCTGGCTTCGTACAGCCGCGCGTTGTCGAGCGCGACGCCGACGGTATCCGCAATCGCGCACAGGACGCCGACGATTTCCTTGCCGAAGCGATTTGGCCGGTTGCTCATGACGCTCAAAATGCCGACGATCTTTCCGCGCGCGTGCATCGGCGCCATGACAATCGAGCGGAACTGCTCGTCATGAAAGCTGGGAACGGCCAGTTCTTCATCGCGCGTGAAGTTGTTGACGACCACGACTTTGTCGCTCGAAATGACGCGGCCTGACATGCCCTGACCGAGCGGTATACGCATGGGCCGGGCGACGACGAAGTCCTGCGTCCAGCCGCGTTGCGCGCGCAGGACGACCTCTCCCGCTTCTTCGTCAATCAGGCTGATGCCCCCCGCTTCGGCGTCGACGATATCGAGCACGGCCTGCAGCGCCGTCGATAGCGTTTCGTCGAGATCCAGCGATTGGCTGACGGCGGTCGCGACCGTGCCCATCGCGGCCAGTTGGTCGATGCGCTGTTTAAGCTCACGAGCGAGTTGTTTGTTCTGATGAATCAGGTTTTGTGTTTCAACCACAGCTTTTTGCCTGATGAATAATCGGTCACTGGCTGACGTCTTGAGGCTGTCAGCATGTTTTGCTAGTATCGGCGGCAATTTTTACAGGTTTTTACGATTATAACAGGAACCGCCTCTTCCATGATATTTGATGTTGAACGCGCACGCGCCCACTTTCCAGCTCTCCATCGCCGCACAAGCCGGGGAACAGTCCCGGTCTTTTTTGACAACCCGGCCGGAACACAGGTTCCCCAACAAGTTATCGACGCAATCACCGGCTATTTTCTGACCATGAACGCCAATTCCGGCGGCCGGTTCGCCACCAGCGAGCGGAACGATGCCATGGTTCAGCGTGTGCGCGAAAAGATGGCCGATTTTCTGGGCGCATCCCGGCCCGAGGAAATTGTGTTCGGTCAGAACATGACCACGCTGAATTTCGCGCTTAGCCGGGCGCTCGGCTGCGATTTGCGTCCGGGGGATGAAATCGTGGTCACGCGCATGGATCACGACGCCAATATCGCGCCGTGGCTGCGTCTGGCTGACGACCGTGGGCTGGTGGTGCGCTGGGTCGATATCAGACCGGGCGACGCCACGCTCGACTTCGATTCGCTGGAGGCGGCGCTGACCGGGAGAACGCGGATCGTTGCCACGGTTCACGCATCCAACGCTGTTGGCACGATCAACGCCGTTGACAGGATTGCGGGGATGGCTCACGCTGCAAACGCCCTGCACGTTGTCGATGCCGTGCAGAGCGCGCCACACGTGCCGATCGACGTGCAGGCGATTGGCTGCGATTTTCTGTTGTGTTCCAGTTACAAGTTCTATGGCCCGCATCTTGGCATTCTGTGGGGGCGTTACGACCTTCTCGCGTCGCTGCCGGCGTATAAGGTTCGACCCGCGCATGACGAGCCGCCGCATCGCTGGGAAACCGGCACGCTGGCTTTCGAGCTGATTGCCGGTCTGGGCGCGACGCTTGACTATCTGGCGAGCTATGGCGACGACGATCCGGCTGAAGCGCCCGCCGCGACGGGGGAGGACAGCCGGGCGGGGCGGTACAAACGAGCCATGCGCCGGCTTCAGGCCTTCGAGCGCGAGCTTGTCGCCCACCTGCTTGACGTGCTGGAACGGATGCCGAAAGTTCGTATTGCGGGGATTACGGACAGAGCGCGTCTCCATGAGCGTGTGCCGACGGTGGTCTTTACAGTGGATGGTTATACTTCGGCTCAGGTGGCGGAGCGGCTGGCGCGCGAGGATATTTACGTCTGGGACGGCGATTATTACGCCATGGAAATTATGAAACGTCTCGGCCATGCGATAGATGGCATGGTGCGGGTCGGGCTGGCGCACTACAACACGCATCAGGAAATCGACCGGCTGGAGGCTGCATTGCGCCAATTGTGAAATGGGAGGATAACTACCTGAGACGGCCTTTCTCTCCTTTCGCTGCTGATTAACCGGGGGGATGACAGCCTATGAGTCGACAATACGCTTCGTCTGACATGCCGGAGCAACGTGGCACTTCCGGCCACGACTCGCAACCACTGCCGAACTCGCAGGCGCCCGCCACGCGCCGCCTGAAAGTTCCCGCATGGATGCAGGAGCTGCCCCGCCTGCGTTTCACCCCCGAAGAACCTGATGTTAAAGCGCCGCTGGTCGATCCCGTGGAGCTTGAGACGCTGCTGGCGGACGTCGATCCTCAGGTGGTGGCGCGCGTGAAAGAAGATATTCGCTTTCTGGAATATGAATTGCTGCGTCTGTTTCGTCAGCGCGATCACGCCGCCAAGAAACACCAGAACCGCTACCGCAAATACCAGCTTGCCTTTGTGCTGCTGGCCTCGCTGGCGACGCTGATCGGTTCGCTGCAGGCGCTTTCGCTGGCGAGCAATCCACAGATCATGCCGGTATTTGCATTCGGAGAAACGGTTGTGGCGCTGCTGGCGACGTTTCTGGCGACGATCAGCGGGCGCGAGTCGCCCATGCCGCTGTGGATCACCAATCGCCGCCGTGCCGAGCAATTGCGCCGTGAATATTTCCGCTATCTGGCGAACCTGCCGCCCTACGACGAGGTAGAGGGATATCGCCGCGCGATGCTGTTATCGCGCCGCGCCGCCGAAATAAATCGTGGTGATTTTCCCCAGGACCGGGTTTCTTAAGGGGGAACTGTGGCCGAGAATAAATCGTTCGAACGCGAGCGACTCAAAGCGGCCTATCGCGTTTTCCAGCGTTTTGCGCTGGAAGACCAGCGCGCTTATTACGCTCAGGCTGTGCAGCGCTATCGCAAGGCGGCCGGCCAGGCGAACCTGCTGCGCGCAACGCTGGCGCTGCTGACCGGATTATCTGCGGCGCTGGCAGGGCTGCTGGTGGCTGCCTATCTGACGACCGGCTCGTTTGCCAACAACGGTGAGTGCTCGCGCCTCGGCGCGCCCGAATCGCTGTTTCAGGATGCGCCACCGGCAGAAGGCGCGCCGGCGACGCAGGCATTGCGACCGGCCTACTGTAACAGCCTCGAAGCATTCGTCATGGTGCTGACGGTGATCACTATCGTCGCCCCGGCGCTCGGCGCGGCTTTCACCACACTGGCGGACCTGTACCAGTGGGATCGTCTGGCCTCGATTTATGAAACGGCGCTCGAAAATCTTGAAGTCGCCGATGCCCAGTCGCCGGTTGAAGATATGCCCGATCTGGAATATCGCGCCAGCCTGCGCGCCTATGCTGAGGGCGCGCTCGATGTCATGCGCGACGAATCGGCTCAGTGGGGTCTGTCTGCCCGCGCGCCATTGCAACTGGAGAAATTTCTCGAGGAGGAACGGTTGAAAGCCCAGCGCGTTGGCGGTTCGGCTGACGACCTGACGCTCGGAACGCCCGAACCGCCCGCACCAGACCGCCCGAAAACCTGATTTTCCGCGAAGATCAGCCGCCGAGTTCTCGCGCCAGCGAGGCGGCAAGCTGCGCCGCGATCAGTTCCAGCGTTGCCAGATGCTGTGGCTTGATGGTGTCGGCTGCCGTCCGTCCGGCGACCAGCACGCCGAACTGTACTCCCAGACTGCAGGGTACACATGCCAGCGCTCCAAGGCGACCTTCACCGAGCACGGCAACCATCTCCGATGCCTCAGGACCGAGAACGCGGCTTTTTCCCTGTTTTGCCGTCTCGGCAATCGGGTGGGGCGCTACGATCGTCGCGGGCGCCAGTTCGACGAGCGCGGGAGGGCCGCTCTGGGCGATGCGCGTCAATCGGCCCGCCTGAGGGGCGTCCAACTGGTAGAAGGCGCTATAAACGTAGCCCAGGCTACAGCAGGTATCGACGGTGATCTGGCAGCGCTGGATGCGGTCGTTCACGGCCCGCAAACGCCGAGCAAGCTGGCGCACCGGCATTCCCACACCGATGGAAACCGTTTCCAACTGGCGGTCGGACAGCAAGAAGATCAACTGGCGCGATAGCTCATCATCAATGAACGGCGTGGAACAGACGTAGCCCGCTTCCGGGACCGGCTGGCCGTCGGGCGCAACGATCACCGTTAGCAGGTGAGGCCGGAGGAAGCGCGCTTCTTCCGCCAGCATTTCAAAGCCTTCCAGCCTGCTATCGACCACGAAAGCATCAAAATGACGGCTGTGATCTTCCAGAGCAGCCAGCGCGTCGTTTGTGTCGGCATACAATGTAAGTTGAAACCGGCCTGATGAAGACAGTCCGTTGTAATATTCCGCGGCCCGCTCGCGCGGAACCGCGAGCAGCAGTTCGATAGTGGTCAAGGATTATTTACCCTCAGCTGGCGACTGAGCCTGTTGCTCGACTGCGGCCAGCACCAGAAGAATCATCTGGCGCATGCCAAAAGGGACCGGCTGTATTTCAATAAATTCATCCAGACGGTGCGCGTTGCCCCCGCGCGTGATGCCGATCGTGACGGCGGGGCAGCCTTTCGCCAGCGGCAGGTTGCCGTCGGTGCTGCCGGTTTCCAGCGATCCGCTGACTCCAACGGTTTCCAGCGCGGCGAGCGCCGTTCGCACCAGCGGATGTGTTGGATCGAGATAACCGGCGGGACGGTCGCCAACGACCTGCACCTCAAGGCTGAGGTCCGGCGCGGTCGTCGCGTCGATTTCGGCGCGCACCTGCTTTTCAAGCTGGTCGAGCGCCCGTGAATCTTCAGATCGCATATCCAGCCAGAAACCGGCGTTCGTGGCAATCGCATTGATCGCCTGCCCGCCTTCGACCAGACCGATGTTCAGCGTGGTTCGCGGGTACGACGGCGGCTGAATGGCGGCGATGCGCGCGCCGAGCGACATTATGACGTGAATGGCGCTGGTTCGTCCATAGTGCAGCCAGCTATGCCCGCCTGGCGTCGTGGCCGTGACTTTCAGGCGGCGCACGGCGATACCCGCGTGATAGACATGGCCGAAAGCCAGCCCTTCAACGTTAATGACCTGGTTTACGCAGGGCTTCAGGCGTTCGAACGCTGCCTTGATGCCGCCGAGATCGCCCAGTCCCTCTTCGCGGCTGGTGGCGACAAACCACAGGTCACACGCCGGAGACAGGTTTTGCTGCCGCAGCAGATACGCCAGCCCCAGCATACCGGCAACGCCGATACAGTTATCGCCCAACCCCGGCCCGTAGATCAGGTTGCCTTCGCGCCGTGTCGTCAGGTCGGTTGCTGCCGGAAAGATGGTATCGGTGTGCGCGCTGATGAGCGTTCCCGGCCGGCGGCTGTTCTGGCCACGGAGGCGGCCATACGCGTTGTAGCGTTCGTCAATGTCGATTTCATCCAGACCGAGTTCGCGAAACTGATCGGCGACAAAGCGCGCGCGCGCTTCTTCCTCGAATGTCGGCGCGGGGATTTGCTGGATGGCAATCGCTTTTTCAATTACCCACTCGGCGAGATGGGGCAGGGTTGTCCAGTCGATGCGGGAGGAAACCGCTTCGATCCATCGTTTCATCGCATTACGATCCGTCATGCAGGGTTAGATCCACGTTATCGTTTTGCAAGAGCTTAGCGCAGGATCGCAAAAACCGCTTCTGTAAGAGCGAAGTTCAGTTGACCCCCTTTTAATCAGGGCTATAATTCAAAGTTCCATTGGGTGTCACAGTGAAGCTTCTTGTGGCATGTCTGCCAGGAGGTATGCAATGAGTGCGGCGCGAATCTTACTTGTTGAGAGCAAACGCGCGAAACGCACGTCATTTGCAGACGACCTCAGGAAGCGATACGAGGTTATCCTGGCCTTCAGCGGCAAGCAGGCGCTGGAGGTCGTCAAAGATGCTCCACCGAGCGTAATCGTCCTCGATGCGCTTTCGATGCGGTCGCCTGGCGGTCGTATTTGCCAGACCTTGCGTAAAGGTCTGCCCGGCATCCCCCTGATCCATTTACACCCCGGCCCGAAAAGCAAGGCTGCCAGCGTCGCCGACGTCGTGCTGTACATGCCGTTTACGTCGCGCAAGCTGGTCAATAACATCGAGCGGCTGCTGGACGTTCCCGATGACTCGGTCATCGTTTGCGGGCCGTTCAGCGTGCATCGCGGGCGGCGCGTGCTGATCGCAAACGGCCAGGAATCGCAGTTGACGCCAAAGCTGGCCCAACTTGTCGAAGTTTTTATGCGGAATCCGGGGCAAACGCTGGACCGGCGTTTCCTGATGGAGCGCGTGTGGAACACCGACTATCTGGGCGACACCCGCACGCTCGACGTGCATATCCGCTGGATTCGCCGGGCTATCGAGGCCAATCCACGCACCCCCCGGAATCTAAACACGCTTCCCG
>QGUR01000114.1 GCA_003242205.1 Chloroflexota bacterium
AGAAGGACGGAATAGGATATAGGAGTCTGTCGCGTGGGTTCGGAGAGTTGTATAGGAGCACGCACAGGCTGCACCACAGGCCATCGGTTTGCAGCGAGTCGCGCAGTTGGACATGGCCGTATTTATTCCCCATACGTACGTTGTCGTTCAGGTACGGCGCGCGGCTCATGCTTTCAACGCCGCCTGCCAGATAAACATCGCCGTCTCCGGCGCGAATGGCCGATGACGCGATCATGACTGCTTTCAGGCCGCTGCCGCAGACCTTATTGACGGTCATGCCGCCGACACTGTCTGGCAGGCCAGCGCGCAGGCTGATCTGGCGGGGTAGCGCCTGACCGACGCCCGCACTGACGACGTTGCCGACGATGACCTCATTGACGTGCGCGGGTTCAACGCCGCTGCGTTCGATTGCGGCGCGGAACGCGACCTGTCCGAGCTCCGCAGCGGTAAGCGGTGAGAGCGCTCCGAGGAACTTGCCAATCGGTGTACGCGCGCCACTCAGAATCACCGCATCACGAGGACTCTTGCCGTTGTTTGCCATGCTGGATTTACTCTCTGTGTGTCGTCGCGTGCGCGACACGAAATTGAAGCGCCGTTCGGCTGGGGCGGATTATAAGAAAGGCGGCGAGTGGAAACAAGTGCATGACAAAGCGCAAGTGCTATAGTAAATGCCAGACTCATCGACTGTGGAGGAGTGTGTTGTATGTCGGTTGATCGTACTCAGACGCTGCTGGTTACCGGGGCATCGGGCCATCTGGGGCGTCGGGTTGTCGAACTGTTACTGGAAGCTGGTGCAGGGCCGGTGATTGCCACGACGCGCACGCCGGAAAAACTCAACGATCTGGCGGCGCGTGGCGTGACCGTTCGTAAAGCCGATTTCAATGATGCTGCCTCGCTCGCGCAGGCTTTTTCAGGTGCCGATCGTCTTTTGCTCATCAGCACCGATGAAACGAGCACGCCCGGCCTGCGATTACAACAGCACCGCAACGCGATCAAGGCGGCTGAAGAGGCTGGCGTTCGGCATGTGGTCTACACGTCGATTGTCAATCCCATTCCTGAATCGCCGGTCTTTGTGGTGCCGGATCACCGCGGCACAGAGGAAGCCTTGCAGGAGAGCGGGCTTGGCTGGACGGTGCTGCGTAACAATATTTACGCCGATATCCTCCTGCCATCGCTTGTACAGGCCGTGCAAATGGGCAAGCTGTTCAGCGCGGCGGGGGACGGCAAAATCGGCTATGTGACGCGCGAAGACTGCGCCCATGCGGCAGCGGCGGCCCTCCGCGCTTCGTTTGAGGGGCGGCGCGTGCTCGATATCACCGGGCCAAAGGCGGTTTCGCAGGCAGAACTGGCCGAGATCGTGACGCGGCTGAGCGGTAAAACAGTCACCTACGTGCCAATTCCGGTTTCAACGCTGGTCGACAATCTGGTCGCTGCGGGGCTTCCCAAGCCAGCAGCGGAAGGCATTGCCTCGTTCGATGCCGGCGCTGCACAGGGATTACTGGATGTTGCGCCGGGCGCGCTTGAAGAACTGACCGGGCGCAAGCCGACCAGCGTGGAAGCGTTCCTTGAGATGCACCGTGATGCCATCGCTGCGGCTGCCGCAAGCGTAGGGTGACCGCGCTCTACGCTCTCAACCTCGCCCTTGCGGCCTCGTTGCGCTCTCCAAAACCTGAGACGCGCTCCACGTGCTCCATCTCGATTTGGCGAGGCAAGCAGAGGCCGCGCTGAACTGAGGCTGCCCTTTTCCCCGCTTGCGCTCCGTGTCAGGAGGGCTTTGTGACGGGAGAAGGGCAGCAGGATTCCTGCTCCTGATGACGATGGTTAGCATGAGCGGTTATGTCTGCTTCATAAATGCCATGACGTTGCTCCAACGTGCCGCTCCTCATCGTCTTG
This sequence comes from Chloroflexota bacterium, assembly GCA_003242205.1. GTDB lineage: Bacteria > Chloroflexota > Anaerolineae > Aggregatilineales > Phototrophicaceae > ZC4RG36. The sequence goes on from QGUR01000114.1 coordinate 1,894, forward strand.
CCATCTCTCAATGCGTTGCTGCGTGATAAAATGGGACAGACGCGACTCCGTTAGGAAGTTACCCTGTATGGCGTACGACGCCCAAGTCTTGCAGGCTGCACTCGGCGCGCGACCCTTTCGCTACTTCGATGTCATCGACAGCACCAACGACATTGCGCTCGACTGGCTGCGAAAAGGCGCACCGGGCGGGGCAGTGGTGCTGGCGGATGAGCAAAAGCGGGGGCGCGGGCGCTTGGGACGCACATGGCATGCGCCCGCCGGGTCGGCGCTGATTGTATCGATCGTGCTCGATGTCCTGCCAGACACAGTCGGGCGGGTGACGCAGCTTGGCGCGGTTGCGGTATGCGAAACGCTTGAAGCTGCCGGCGTTCCCGGCGTTGGCATTAAGTGGCCGAACGATGTGCAAGTTGGCGGAAAAAAGGTCTGCGGAATTTTGCCTGAGGCCGCCTGGAGTGGCGATCACCTGCTTGGCGTGGTGCTCGGTATCGGTTTGAACGTGCGCATTGACTTTCGCCGAACCGGGCTTGAGGACAGCGCCACGAGTATTGAACCCGCGCTGGGCCGGCCTGTCGACCGGGTGGAACTGCTGAAGGCCCTGCTGGAACGGGTCGATGCCTGGATACCCCGAATTGCGTCGGCTGACTTGCATGATTCGTGGCGTGCTCGCCTCACGATGTTGGGCCAGCAGGTTATTGTGCGGGATGTGGACGGCGATATTCACGGTCTGGCTGTCGATGTCGACGCTCAGGGAGCGCTCATGGTGGCAACTGGGCCAGATAGCGACATTCGGCGCGTTGTTGCCGGTGACATTGCTTTAGGAGAATAAGGTTCGGCCAACATGGGCCTGAAGCTGGACTGGGAAATCGAAGCCGAGCAGGCACAGGTTCGCAATGTGGGCGAAGACGTCGAGAGCATTCGACAGCGCCGGCGTGCCCGCATTCGCGTCCTGCTGGTGATCCTTTTCGTGCTGCTGTTATTCGCGGCGGGCGCGCTTGCGATTGTCCTGCGCCTGCGCTACGTCGAGAGCCTGATCGAAGATAATCTCCGTAACACGGTCGAGGCGGAAGTCGCCGCGCTGCGTATCGGCGATCGCTCGGCATACCTCGGTATCCAGCGCAGCGCCACCGAAGACTGGCTGCACGCGCAGGAACGCAATTTCGACGCTTACCAGTCGCTGAAAACACTTCAGAACACGCAACTGACCGGCCATATTCATAATGTGACCATCGACGGCAACCGCGCTCGTGTGGTTGTCGAGGAAATCATCGACGGGGTGCCCTATGCCCGTGTGTGGTTCTACTGGAATTATGAAGATGGCTGGCGACACGTGCCGCCCGATACGACCTTCTGGGGCGAAGTGCGAAGCCTTTCTGGCACTGGCCTGACGATCCGTTATCGAGCGCTGGACGAACCTCTGGCAGCCGCGATGCTGCCGAAGGTCGAGGCGTGGCTGGAGGACGGCTGCGAAATTCTCGGTTGCGCCACGCTGCCGTCGCTGACGTTTGAAATCGTGCCTACCGATGTCTCCGAGCCGCTCTGGTCGCCGGCTAATCCATGGTCGATGCAGATACCGTCGCCGTCCATAGATCGTGTGCGTCTCGATCAGCCGTTCAGTCCGTCTTTGCAGGTTCCGGTTGCGAACCTGCTGGCGTCCCGGCTGGTCGATCAGGCTGTGGATAACCGCCAGCTTGATCCGTATAGTGACGCAGCCTACCTGCGCCGGGCTGCCGGCGACTGGCTGGCCGGGCGCTTCACGGAGGCGCAGGAACAAAGCGTGCTTGTGGATAGTCTGGCCCAGATTTACGGCCTGGACAGCGTCCGTCGTTTGCTGCACCTGCTCCAGCCCGAATCGGACATACAGGTTCTAACCGAAGTGACCGGCATGCCCTCGCTGGATCAGACAGGGCTGCGCTGGGATGACTTTCTGGAGTGGCGGCTTAATCTCGAAAGCGAGTTGATTCTCAACCGCGACGAAGCGAATTTCCTGCGCCTGTATGATACGGGGGATGAAACCGCGCGCACTTTGGCCTATAACCGCTTTGCACAGGGCGTAGCGCCGGGGCCGAACGAAGTTGTCGCGGTCACTGCCGGCACAGACGCTGCTGGCACACCGCTTCTGCACGTCCGGGTTCAGACAAGCAATGAGATTTCATTAAGCGAAAGTGAAGTTGTATTCAGGTTGGTTGAGGGAAGCTGGAAGCGTCTTAATTGACACAACGTAAAGACAGCGATACCTTAATGATTGAGCGGTCAGTTTGGAGGATGCGGTAATGCTGGACGAACTGCGACAAAGCGCGTTTGTCGAGGACGATTTTGATTTTGAGGACGATGTAGAGCTAGACGTACCGGTTCGCGAGGGCCGCGAACGCTATTTCCTCGGCTTGCGGCCTGTCGAGCGCATGATGCTGTCGATCTTCCTGTTTCTCAATGTCTGCGTGCTCACACTCGCGCTGCTGATCGCGACCGGGCGGCTGGTTCTGTAGACTGCTCGTAGTCCGGAAAGCGACTCGCAGGTCGCTTGATGAGTCATCCCATCCGCTCTTAAGCGGTTCGCCGTGCACGCAACTGGTTATATCTGGTGTGGAAGGCGATTACCCCTCGCGCTCTTGAAGTTCTGCCTCGATTGCCTCTATGTGGCTTCTGGCCTCCGCCGCGTGTTCCCCGAAAGGCGCAAGCTCGATATAGGCTTTGAAATCTGCCAGCGCGTTTTCCAGCGGCCCCTGACTGTAATATAGCAGGCCGCGCCCAAAATAGGCTGGCGCGTAGGTCGGGTCGATCTCCAGCGCCCGGTTATAGTCTGCCAGTACCTGATCCCATTCCGATTGCAGTGTCATACGCTGAGCGCGTTCGACATAAAGCGCGCTGTCGTTCGGGCGCAGCGCGATTGCGGCGTCCATATCGGCCAGCGCCAGATCGAACTGTGACATGAGCGCGCGAACCTGCGACCGGGCGACCAACGCTTTGATATGCCGGTCAATGCTATAGTCCGGCTGGTCAGGCGCGGACGCCGCCACCAGTGCATCCATCAGTTTCGTCGCGGCTTCGGGCTGCCCAAGTTGCACGTTGATCCATGCCAGATTGATGGCAGCGTGAGGCGCGCGGCTGAGACTGGGCGCGGCGGCGATGACGCGCTCGAAATGCCTGCTTGCGCCCGGTTTGTCGTCAGCGCGCAGGCGGCAGGCTCCCATGTAGAACTCGGCGGCCAGCGCGGCATCCATCGTTGCAAAGACCTGAGCGCTCTGGTTCAGGCGGGCTTCTGCAGCCGGACAGTCGCCCAACAGCGCCATGCCGACGCCAACCAGATGGTTGAGCGCCTGCTGGCTTGCAGCCTCATCGGTGGCATCAAAGGCCGGCAGCGCGTGTACCGGCCCGTCGAAGCTGAGTTTGACGATTGGAGAGGCAGGCAGGCTACCACCGCTGATGACATCCAGATTGAGCGCCAGCCGCGAAGTATCGGTTTCCTGCACAACCAGCAACTGGATAACCGGGTGCGCCTGCGCTGCCGCTGTCTGGGCTAGCGCATCCGGCAGTTCATCGACCACAAAAATGCTGACATCGAGCGCCTGAAATTCTGCCGCCAGTCGTGTCAGAAAATTCTGTGCGGCGGCATTGGTAGGGGCCGCCGGGGCCACGAAATAGATGACCTGGTCAATATCCTGAGCAGTGGCCGAAAAAAGCGCGCCGATAAGCAGAAGTGGCAGCAACAGCCAGCGCAAAACGTGTCTCATGAGGGTTCGACTCGCTTTCTCTGCGCGGGCGATTGTAGCACACTTCGCGGCGGGGTTTCTGCCTCGATTTAAGCGGTGGAATGCGGTATAATAGCCGGATAAATTGCACACACTTTCTGATGTTCTATTTGCGCGTGTGTTAGGAAACCATGATCGGCAGTTTCCAGCCACAATGGCCCGCCGTTTCCCGGTCTTCCACAGACAGCGCCAGATTTCACCGATGCGCCGCAACAATTTACTGCCCCGGTTTCTCCAGCCAGCAGTATCATGTGGTCGCTGGATAGAACATCTTTTCGGTTGAGGCGCGTGTCGCCTGCCATTGTGTGACGGTACGGACGAGTAAGGAGTGCGCTGGCACTGCCCCGCAATGCCGGGCGACAGGTTGCTGCGCGGAGGATATTCATGGACACCATTGGACAGATTCGCCCCATCAACATCAACGAGGAGATGCGGGGGAGCTATCTGGATTACGCCATGAGCGTGATCGTAGCGCGGGCTTTGCCCGACGCGCGTGACGGCCTCAAGCCTGTCCACCGCCGCATCCTGTACGCGATGCACGATATGGGCATCCGTTCCAATTCGGCCTACAAGAAAAGCGCCCGCGTTGTTGGCGAGGTGCTTGGTAAGTATCACCCGCACGGCGATGCTTCAGTTTATGACGCCATGGTTCGCATGGCGCAGGATTTTTCCCTGCGTTATTTGCTGATCGACGGGCAGGGAAACTTCGGTAGCGTCGATGGCGACAGCGCCGCGGCCATGCGGTATACCGAAGTCCGGCTGGCGCGGATGGCTGAAGAGCTGCTCGTCGACATCGACATGGACACCATCGACTTTGTCGATAATTACGATGGCACGCAACAGGAACCAAGCGTGCTTCCCGCGCGGCTGCCCAACCTCCTCCTCAACGGCAGCAGCGGTATCGCCGTTGGCATGGCTACGAATATCCCTCCGCATAACCTGCGCGAGATTGCCCAGGCAATCGTTCATCTCATCGACAACTATGATCGCCTGGATGATATCACCGCCGATGAATTGATGCAGTTCGTCCACGGGCCGGATTTTCCGACCGGCGCGCTGGTTGTCGCGAACGACGAACTGAAAGAAGCTTATGCAACCGGACGCGGCCGGGTCGTCATCCGCGCGAAGGCGGAAATCGAAGAAGCGCACAATGGCCGCTTTCGCATCGTGTTTACTGAAATCCCCTATCAGGTCAGCAAGACAGCCATCATCGAGCGTATCGTCTCGCTGGTACGGGAAGACCGCCTGCCCGCGGTTGCCGACCTGCGTGACGAGAGCGACCGCGAAGGGCTGCGGCTGGTCGTCGAATTGAAGCAGACAGCCCAGCCGCTAAAAGTGCTGAACCAGCTTTACAAGTACACGCCGCTGCAAAGCACCTATGGCATTCAGATGCTGGCGCTGGTCAACGGCGAACCGCGCACGCTCAGCCTGAAGCGGGCCTTGCAGATTTACATCGACCATCGTTATGAAGTGATCGTGCGTCGCTCTCAGTTTGAGTTGAGAAAACTGCGGGCGCGGGCGCACATTCTCGAAGGTCTGCTCAAGGCGCTGGGCAGCATCGATGAAGTCATCCATACCATTCGCAACGCCGAAAACACCGACATTGCCCGTCAGCGGCTGATGGCCCGCTTCGAGCTTTCTGAAGCGCAGGCTAACGCGATCCTCGATATGCAGCTTCGTCGTCTGGCCGCGCTGGAGCGCCAGAAGCTGCAGGATGAATACAATCAGGTTCTACAACGTATTGCCTATCTGGAAGACCTGATCGCCTCGCCGCCGAAGATCCTTGCCGTGATCCGCGAGGACATTCAGGAACTGGCCGACACCTATGGCGACAACCGCCGCAGCGAGATTGCCTACGGCCTGAGCACCGAGTTCAACGAGGCTGATCTCGTCCGCGAGGAAGAGTGTGTGCTGCTGCTCACACAGCAGGGATATATCAAGCGCGTGCCGTCGACTGCTTATCGCGCGCAGCGTCGCGGCGGCAAGGGCGTCATTGGCGTCATGCGTAAGGAAGAGGACGTCGTTGCCGATATCGTCACCGCCAGCAGTCTGGACCACGTGCTCTATTTCAGCAACAAGGGCAAGGTTTATAGCGAGCGGGCCTATGCCATTCCCGAAGGCCAGCGCGCGAGCAAGGGAACGTCGATTTACAGCGTGCTCAACCTCGATTCGGACGAGCGTATTACCGCGATTTTGCCGGTGGCGTCGTTCGAGCAGCAGGGGTATTTCGTCATGGTGACGCGTCAGGGGCGTATTAAGCGCGTTCATCTGGACGAGTTTGCCGAAGTGCGGCCCAGCGGCCTGATTGCCATGACGCTGGACGAAGGCGATACGCTGAACTGGGTGAAATATACCAACGGCAGTCAGGACGTCATCATTGTGACCGAGAACGGCCAGAGCATTCGCTTCCGCGAAACGGACGTGCGTGTCATGGGCCGCCCGGCTGCTGGTGTCAACGCCATCCGCCTGGAAGCGGGCGATCAGGTGGCGGGTATGGATGTCGTGTGCGATGAAGACTCACACGTGCTGGTGGTGACCCGCAATGGCTACGGCAAGCGCACGCTGATCGACCATTACACGGTGCAGAATCGCTATGGTCTGGGCATTCGCACATTAGCACGTAGCGAGCGCATCGGGCCGATTGTGGCCATGCGCTGTATCAACCCGGAAGACGACGTGCTCATTATTACCCGCGCCGGTATCGTGTTACGGACCAATCTGGAGCAGATTCGCGAGACAGGCCGCAGCGCGCAGGGCGTCAAATTGATGGATCTGGCCGATGACGACAGCGTGATCGGCATCGCCGTTATGGATGGCCAGTCGACAGGTGAAGGGATTGTCTCCAGCAATGGCGATCTTTCGGGAGACGAGGGCATGATCGGCGAGACGGCTGTTTAAGCGTCCTCTTCCAGCCGGAAACGCGCCCGGTATACCCGGCCTCCGGCTATCGCCATGGAAATAAAAATCCCACCGATGTTCCATACCGGTGGGATTTTTCGTCGTGCTTCATTCTGGGGAGGAAGGTTATTCTTCTTCCTCTTCCTCGTCGCGTTCGCGGCGGATAACTTCCGGTTCTGCGCTGGCTGCTTCCTCGACAGCTTCTTCCACTTCTTCTTCTTCAGCCTGCGCGCCTACCGCTACGATATGGACAAGCAGTTCGTCCTCATCTGCCAGAACCGTGATCTTGTCACCGAGGTTCAGGTCGCGAACATGAATGCCCTGACCGATTTCGGTCAGCGTGGAAATATCTACTTCAATCGCCGGAATCAGGTCGCTGGGCAGCGCTTCCACGTTCAGCGAGTTCACAACCTGCACTGCCTGACCCTGACGGCTTTCCACAATCGGGCTTTCGCCAACAAGGGTGACCGGCACCGTGGTTGTGACCTTCTGGCTCATGTCGACGGCCAGAAAGTCTACGTGCAGAATGTCGCCGCGAATGACATCGCGCTGGACTTCACGCGCCAGCACGGTGTGGGAGTCTTTGCCAACGCGGATGTCGAGCAATTGCGTGCCGCCTGCCTGCATTAACGCGAGCTGAAGCGGGCGATAGGGAACCTGCAAATGTACCGGGTTCGCCAGCTTGGAGCCGTAAATGACTGCGGGAACCAGACCCTGGGCGCGGAGCTGGCTCACTTTCTTGCCAATAATGGTACGTGGTTGCGCCTCTAAAGTGATTGTATCAGCCACTGTATTAAACTCCTTACAGCTCGTAGCGGGGCAGTCCCGGATCTAGCGTCATCGTCACATGCAAAAGCCCCGGAGCAGTGCCGGAGCAACGACGCATTTTAATGGTCGCCGTCTCACCCGTCAATGCCAAAGGTTTGAGGGGAAACAGAAGGAGGACGGCTGGCCCGCCGCACGGCAGCGGAAAGCGCCAGCACGACAATGCTCGCAAGCACGATAAACGCGACGCCTGGGATCGTTCCGTCGACCAGCATGGTCGGTGCGTTGACCAGAGCGTGGACGCCGGTGGCGATGAAAAGATTGCCAGTGCTGATGTAGATGGCGCAGAACACGAAGCCGAACAGCGCTGCGAACGCCAGGCTGGGCGCAAATTCCGCCACGCTGTACCCCATGGCGATGCGGTTGGGAAGATGGAGCAGCGTGAAAATCAGCGTTGAGAGCAGGATTGCCAGCGCCAGCTTTCGCCGGCGGTCATCAATGCGGAGCCTGTGATAAAGCTGTGGCAGCAGGAAGCCACGAAACTCAATTTCCTCCAGTAGCGCGTTGCCGAATAGCTGACCGGCAAGCAGCCCCAGAACGAACGGCGTCCCAGACTGTGACCAATGGGAGCTGATCTGCGCTTCACCTGTCAGCGTTAGGGCGGCGATCAGGCCGAAAACCTGCGCCAACCCCCAGATTAGCAGCGTGACGAGGACGCCGCTGCCGACTTTCTCCGGAAGCAAACCGAGGTTGGCCGGTCGCAGCCTTGCGACCAGCAGAAACAAAATACCGGGGATCAGCACCAGCCCGATCAAATTGGCGATCAGCGTGATGTTGATCAGCCCTTGCGTGGCCTTGATGATCGGGTCGAATACATCGCTGGCGAAGATGACAAAGTTTGTCACCAGCGAAAAGACGATCTGTACGACCAGAAACAGGGCGATGAATGTCCATGAGACCGGGCGTGTGTGTGCAAACATGGCGGCTCCACCACGGCTAAGCAACGATCACTTTTCAGTCTCGCCACAAACCTGACTCGGTGTCGTCGGTTAGAAGTTAGAGCTTGTACCTATGCTTCCAGCGCGAAAAGTGTGAACCAGCACAGCCCGGCGGGATGGATATCACTTCATAGCGGCAGACAGAGCATGATAGCGTGATTGAGGACGTAACCGGCCGTTTGCGTTGCTAACCGTGGGGTCGACACCCCAAGCCAAGGAGCAAGGTCGTGGAAGAGAACGTCTGGTCACACTTCGGGCAGTGGTGGGCGATGATTCTATGGATTATCGTCTTCGGGCTGTTCCTGCTTTTTATCCCCTTCTACCGGAAAAGCCAGCGGAAGCCTGCCAGCGTCTACCTGGCGTTCATCGTCGCGCTGGCGTTCGAAATGTTCGGCGTGCCGCTGACCATGTACGCGATCAGTTGGGCCATCGGCACAAACCTGCCTGAAGGCGTGCTGTGGGGGCACACACTGGTGCAGCATGTCGGGCTGGCGGGAACCTATGCCATGGGCGTCTTAACCGTCGCCGGCGCACTGCTCATCATTTTGGGTTGGCGACAGATCTACAAGGACTACTGGAGCAAGGAGGAGGGCAAGGGGAGGCTGGTGACAAGCGGCATCTATAACTACATCCGCCACCCGCAGTACACCGGCTTTCTGTTGATCACGTTTGGTATGCTGCTGGAATGGGCCACCCTGCCGATGTTGATTATGTGGCCGCTGCTACTGACGCTGTACTACCGGCTGGCGCGCAAAGAAGAAGCCATGATGGTCGAGGAATTCGGACAGGCATACCGGGACTATCAGCACCGGACGGGCATGTTTTTACCCCGGGTGTTTGGCCGCGGAACACAAAAACCGAGCAAATATCTGGCGTAGTGATTCGATAGTTAGAATACAAGGTAGGTAAAAATGGGCAGCGTTGTGGCAGAAAAGAAACGCCGCAGCGTTGCCCTGTTTTCAAGCGCGAAAACAAAAACGACCCACTTTGGATGGGCCGTTTTTCGGGAAGCGGGTAACGGGACTCGAACCCGTGACACCTTGCTTGGGAAGCAAGTGCTCTACCAACTGAGCTACACCCGCAACTGAGTGGAATTATAGGCTGTGCGCCGGGTGATGTCAAGGCTTCCGGGGAGCGTTCTGCTGCCGGTCTGATTTCGCTCGTTGCGCGTATTTATGCTTCCATTTCGCCTCGGCGTTCATGCTATAATGCGGCCCGTACGCACACGAGAAGGTCGCATTTGAACTCTGGAAAGCGTCTGCGCGTTGGGCTGTTTGGCACGCTTGGCAGCCTGATTGCCATCTATTTCGTTTTGTCGCAGGTGAATATGGCCGAGCTTGGCGCGGTCTTCAGCCGCATCCGCTGGAACTGGGTCGAGCTGTGCGCCTTGCTGCTGGTGTTTGGCTTGCTCGCGCGTGCGTGGCGCTGGCAGCTTCTGCTCAACGGCGCGTTGCCTCTCGTGCGCTCGTTCACCATCATGAATGTCAGTTATCTGGTAAACGGGCTGCTCCCGCTTCGTATGGGCGAGGTTGTGCGCGCCTTTCTGGCTACTCGTGCCGAGCCGCCGGTTCCGGTTTTCAGGTCGTTGAGCACGATTATCGTCGAGCGCTTGCTCGATTTGCTGGCGGTTGTTGGGCTGGTGTTAATCGCGCTGGCCTCCGGACCGCTGCCAGATCAAATTCGCGCCGCCGCCGTGTTCCTGGGCCCACTGGCGCTGGCCGGTTTTGTCGTTCTGGTCATACTGTCGCAGCGGCGGACGTTGGTTCACCGGCTGCTGGCCGCGCTTTCCGGGCGGTTTGCGTTGCTGCGCCGCTGGCGGGTTGACCGGCTGGTCGATCATTTTCTCGATGGCCTCGCGCCGCTGGCGAAGCCGCGCGCGCTCGGACTGGCGCTATTCTCGACGGCGGTCAGTTGGGGCTTTTCCGTCGTGGCAGGTTATGTCCTGATGTATGCTGTGTGGGATACGGCCAGTTGGTCCACAACGGCGCTGTTTATCGCGGCGGCGTCGCTGGCGATTGCTGTTCCCGCCGTGCCGGGTAACGTCGGCACTTATGAGTTGTCTATTTTGCTGGCGCTTGGCGCGACCGGTTATGGCGAGCCGGAAAGTGCAGCCAGCGCCTTTGCTATACTGGTGCACGCCGTCAATCTTGTGGTCTATGCCATCGTCGGCGTGGTCAGTTTTCTATATGAGGGTGTGTCACTGAGCCGTTTTCTTGCCGCGTTGCGCAGGTCAACAGCAGTCCGTCGCCGGGTTTAACGGGGAATTTTTCAATTAAACGGTCGACTGTCCCTTTTACACATCTGACCC
>QGUR01000435.1 GCA_003242205.1 Chloroflexota bacterium
CCCATCGCGCGGCAGACGGAAACGGGAACCGGGTTTACCAGCGCGCCGTCGAACAGCCACCGCCCACCGATGTTCACGGGCTTGAAGATACCCGGCAGGGCGTATGAGGCGCGAATGGCATCGACCAGTCGCCCGCGGGAGAGCCAGATTTCATGGCCTGTCCCGATTTCTGTGGCGACCGCGGTGAATTGGGGGTCTAGGCTTTCGATGGTCGTATCGCCCAAGTGATTGATCAGCCGATCTCGCAACCGCTGCCCGGTAATGAGGCCGGAGCCGCTCATGTTGAAGTCGAGATAGCCGAACACCCGCCGCCGCGTCAGGCTGCGGGCGAATTCCTCAACCTCGTCCAGATGACCGGCTGCGTAGCAGCCGCCCACAACCGCGCCAATCGAGGTTCCTGCCACGATGTCCGGCACAATGCCGGCTTCCAACAACCCGCGAATGACTCCGATGTGCGCCCAACCCCGCGCAGCGCCGCAACCTAATGCCAGACCGATCTTCACCTTCGTCATGGCTCAACCTCTGCGTATTCCCCGTTGGGTGGTCGCGTCTCGGGTGTATCGTATCCCTGAACGTGATGCCTGAAACGCTACCATCGGTTGAGGGTCGCTCCGAGCATTCTAACCGCGCGGGATTAACCGAAGCCTACGACGCGGAGAGGGGTCGGTTTACAACAACGCAGAAGATCGGGATTCGGCTAAGCCTAACCTTTAGGCAAAGTCGCTGGCACAAGACGGACGACGCCATCGTCCGTGCGCTGCATAGACAATACGCGATAGAAGCAGGAACGTTCGCCGGTGTGGCAGGCCACACCGGCGCCCTCGACGTGGACTCGCAGCCACAGCACGTCCTGATCGCAATCCGTCCGGATCTCGCGAATGCGCAGCAGATTTCCGCTTTCCTCACCCTTCTTCCAGATGCGCTGGCGCGAGCGCGTCCAGAAATGCGCGAAGCCTGTTTCGATGGTGAGGGTGACCGCCTCTGCGTTCATCCAGGCGAACATCAGCAGGTCGCCGGTGTCCGCGTCCGAGACGATCGCCGGGATCAGACCATCCGGTCCGAATTGGGGTTGGAACATGTCGCCATGCTCGATTTCTTCGGTCGAGCCGCGAGGAGCGAACAGGGCGGGGGCGGGCGCAGACATGGGTTTACTGAGCAATCGCTGAATTGGTCCAAACGCAACGACGTGAAGTCGTCCACGGAAGGTCGTGATTGAGAGCGATCACGAGATCACGTTTTCCGACTTCCCGTCATTTCGCGCAACGACGCCTCTCACCGCCGACGCGAGCCATTAGCAAGCATCAGAAACCGGTCCCGCAGAGCCGAATCGGTCGAGAACGCGCCAAGAAACCGGGTGGTCACCGCCGCCACACCCGGCTGGTGAACGCCACGCATGGTCATGCACTGGTGCTCGGCCTCGATCATCACCGCGACGCCCCGCGGGTCCAAAGCCTTGTCGATGGCATCGGCTATCTCGGCGCTGAGTGTTTCCTGCGTCTGCAGGCGCTTGGAGCAGGCTTCTACAACCCGCGCCAGCTTGGATAGCCCTGCAACCTTCCCGTTCGGCAGATAGGCCACGTGCGCGACGCCGATGAACGGCGCGATGTGGTGCTCGCAATGGCTCTCAACCCGGATGTCGCGCAGCATGACGAGATCGTCATATCCGCCGACCTCCTCGAACGTGGGCTCGCGCAGCATGGCCACAGGGTCGAGTTCGTAGCCGCGGAAATACTCGCGGAAAGCCTCGACGACGCGCCGTGGCGTGTCTTTCAGACCCTCGCGGTTGGGATCATCCCCTGCCCAGGCGATGAGCGTGCGAACGGCTTCTTCAGCCTCTTCCTGCGTCGGCCTGCGTAAAGGTGCGCCCTTGCTCTTGAACTGTGCTGTGGAGATGTTGCTCACCGGCGGTGTTCCATGTTGTGGCGAGCTGCAGGCGAAACCATGCAGGTGCCTCGCACTCGAGCTACTGCTCGCTATATAGTGTAGGGTGAGGCGTCGCAAGGGAGCCGGGCTGTAAGGCCGCGCGCCCCCATTGGCCGAGGCTGGACGGGAGCAGGGGATGGCTGGCCTGGATGACATGTACAACATGCGGATTTTCGAGCTCGCGGCGGATATTCCGCGCCAGCGACGGCTCGAGGATCCGGATGCGACGGCAACAGCCCATTCCAAGCTTTGTGGCTCGACGGTGACGGTTGACCTGAAGCTCGACGAGACAGGTCGGGTCAGCGACTTCGGGCAGACGGTGAAGGCCTGCCTTCTCGGGCAGGCGGCCGCGTCTGTCATGGGGCGCGAGATCATCGGCTCGACGCCAGGGGAGCTGCGCGAGGTGGGCCGAACCATGCGGCGGATGCTGAAGGAAAACGGCCCGCCACCGACGGGGCGCTGGGCGGACCTCGCCATGCTCGAGCCGGTGCGGGATTACAAGGCGCGGCACGCGTCCACGCTGCTCGTGTTCGATGCAGTCGAGCGGGCGTTGGATGAGATCGAAGCACGCCGGTCGGGAAGCGACCGGGCCGTGGCGGCGCAGTAAAGCGGCTCGGTGATATTTGGCGGTCGCCTCGCAGTACAATAGTTGATAAGTTCAGGTATTGGCTGACAGCTCAACAAAGGGGTGCTGATTTGGCAGAAGGGCGAGCACGCCAGGGCATTGGCGCGCTGTTGGCCTCCGCCCTGAAGGTGCCCATTCATCTTTACCGTTGGACACTCAAGCCGTTCGTGGGCTGGCACTGCCGGCACCTGCCGACTTGTTCCGAGTACGCGCTTGAAGCCATCGACAAGAACGGCGCGTGGCGCGGGTTTTGGCTGACCGTTTCGCGCTTGAGCCGCTGTCATCGCTTCGGGACCGCCGGTGTCGATCCCGTGCCGGACATCCGAAACGAGCGCCATCCGTTCGCGCCATGGCGGTACGGCCGCTGGACAGGCCAGCATATGACGCAGCATTGGCGGAAAAGCGCGTAGCGAAGGGCCAGCCGTTCGGCATTTCGCCACGCACCCCGCGCGTTCCGAATTTGCTTGACTTCCGCCCGCGAGTTGTTTGCAACAGCGCGGAAC
>QGUR01000436.1 GCA_003242205.1 Chloroflexota bacterium
CGTTCGGCAATGAGGCGCACAACCGCAACGACCTGCTGCCGCTGGCGCTGGCCCGCGCGAGAGAATACTATGGCCGCCCGATTGAACCGCGTGATGTGATCGTCGTCGGCGACACCGTGGCCGACGTGGTCTGCGCCAAAGCCAACGGCGCTGTTGCGGTCGCGGTCGCTTCCGGCACGGTCAGCCGCGAAACGCTGGCGGCGACAAATCCCGATTACCTGCTCGACGATCTGACCGAGTTTGTCGACACGGTCCCGCTGCCGAACGTCACGCCGCGCAAGGTCTGAACCGGCGTCAGCGGGTGGGCGGTTTCAGCGAATCTCTTCGCGCGCCCAGTGGTCGCCCATGGCGCGGCGGCCCACCGCCAGCCCCGGCCCTTCGCTGATCTGCCGGATCAGGCCCGGACTGTTCAGCGCTTCTTCTCTGAGCGTCACCCCCAACCCCGGCCCCTGCGGCAGCCCGAACGTGCTATTGGCGTCGGGCGTCTCGCAATAGTCGCTGAGCACCGGGAAATAGGTGCGGTAGAAAGCGCGCACCGACTCGACGTAATAGAGGTTGGGGATATGCGCCGCCAGATGCAGGCAGGCGGCGTGGCAAATCGGCCCGGCGACGTTGTGCAGCACCAGCGGCACGCCGAACGCCTCGGCCATATTGGCGATCTTGCGCGTTTCGCCAATGCCGCCGTTCCAGACCGGATCGGTCATCAGGATCGGCGTCGCGTGTTTCTCCAGCCACTCGCGCACGCCCCAGCGCGTCATCAGCAATTCGGAGCCGATCAGGGGGATACGGGTCTTGCGCGCCACCTCGCGGATTTCATCCACGTTGGTCGCGGGCAGCACATCTTCCATGAACAGAATGTCATAGGGTTCCAGCGCCCGCGCAATGCGTTCGATACTGACGCGGTTCCAGCGAAAATGGCACTCAATGCCGATTTCCATGTCCCGCCCGACGGCCTCGCGGATGGCGCGAATAGGCGTCAGCCCTGCCTCGATTTCGCGGCTGGAGATATGCTGGCCCCATGTGCGCTCGCTTGCCGCATCAAACGGCCAGATTTTCATGGCGTTCACGCCGTCGGCGAGCAGGCTGCGCGCCAGCTCGCCCGCGCGCTCCCCGCCCGCGCTCCACAACAGATAATCGTCGTAGTATGGCCCGAAACCGATGCAGGTATTGTAAGTGGGAATGCGGTCGCGGATACGCCCGCCGAGCAGGTGATACAGCGGCGCGCCGTAGTGCTTGCCGAGAATATCCCACAGCGCGACTTCCAGCGCCGAGAGCGCCCGGAGTTCGGCCCCGGCATAGCCGTGATACATGAGATTATCGAAGATGAAGCGCCAGATGCCTTCAATGTCGAGCGGGTTTTGGCCGAGCGCCAGCGGCGCAATCGTGCCGTGCAGCGCGCCCTTGCTGCCCGGAACCTTATCGACGGTTTCCCCAAGACCGACGATACCCGCGTCCGTATGCACGCGCACGACCAGCAGACGCGGGTATTCCGGCCATTGCAGAGATTCAATTGCGGTGATTTTCATGGCCAATCGCCGTCAACGTCGCCCGCACGAACGGAACCAGCCGAAAGCGCCCCGCTGTTCCCTGAGCCGTGAGCGGGCGCTCACGGCCCGGAATCTCGCCCAAAGCAGCGCCTCAACCGGGCGCGCCATGAGCGCCGGCTATTTGGTGTTTTTCTCCGCCTGATGGCGGCGGTGCGCTTCGCGGCGCGCCTTGACCATCTGCTCCAGCCGCTTGAAATAGTCGGTTTCGACGATTTCGGCCACCTGACGCTCGCGTTCGGCGACGTTGACCTGCACGCGCAGCACCTGCAGTTCCATCTGCGCTTCTTTCAGGTCGGCGCGCACCCGCTCGAACAACTGCGCGTTGTCGATGGCGATGGCGGCCTGATTGGCGAAGGTCTGAACCAGCGCTTCGGTGTCCTGATCGAAAATGCCGGCCAGCACGCGGTTATCGGCATAGATCACGCCAATCGCTTCGCCGCGCACGACCAGCGGCACGCACAGCACAGACCGCAACGCCTGAGCAGCGATGCTCTGGGCCTTCTCAAAGCGGGCGTCGGCCTGTGCGTTGGTCGTCAGAATCGGTTCTTTCTGTTCCAGCGTTGCGTGGACGATGCTCCGGCTGAATGTGGCGTCGCCCTCCGGCACAGTTTCGTAGTCCCAGTTGCGCGCCGTTCGCATGATCAACTCGCCCTGTTCGTAGAGGAGGATGAAAGCGCGCTCCGCCCCCGTCAGCCGGATGATCGTATCCATCACCTCTTCGAGCACCGAGTCGAGTTCAAGCGAAGAGTTGAGCAACGCGGCGGTTTCGGAGATGCCTTTGAACTGCTCAACCTGCGCGGCCATGCGCTGGCCCGTGCGCCGCAGGTCCTCCAGGCTCGTGCCGACAGAACGCATCAGCGCGGTCGTCTGGGAAACAACAGCGGGATTAGCAGCCCCAACGTCATCCACCAGCTGCATGATCTGCTGGATGGTCCGCTCGAGTTGTTTGACCTGCTGCAGAAATTGCGCCTGAGGGCCGCTGATCATCGTTACGCCGCCTTTCTACGCCACGAATAAACTTAAGAGTACACGCTGTTAGGACTGGTTGCAAAGTACAGAATTTCAGGCGTCGAACTGGAACAGCGAACAACCCCCATCGAGCAGGAGAATCGTACCGGTCATATAGGCGGCTGCGGGAGAACACAGATACACCACGGCCTGCGCGATTTCAACCGGCGTGCCCGGTTCGCCCAATGGAATGACTTTGGCCACGCGGGCGGCATAGGCGGGTTCTTCGACCAGTTGCCGCCCCGCCAGCCCGGCTTTCACGATGCCGGGCGCGACCGCATTCACCCGAATGCGATAGGGCGCAAGCTCGCGCGCCATCGCCCGCGTCAGCATGTTAACGCCCGCTTTGCTGACCGTGTACGGGCTGATTTCGGGCCATGGAATGCTGCCGACCCAGCTACTGGTCAGGATGATTCGCCCTTCGGTTTTATCCGCCACCATCCTGCGCGCCGCGCTCTGGCCTGTCTCTATTACACATTCCGA
>QGUR01000437.1 GCA_003242205.1 Chloroflexota bacterium
GATGGCGCGGGGAATGGTGCGTCGCGGCTCGCGCACTTCCTCGCCCATGGTGGCGATGCGCCCGTAGCCGGTATAAGCGACGAACATGAGGGCGGTCGCTTCCAGCAGGCGCGCGGTTGGGTTGTCTCCTGCGCCGAAGAACGGGCTGAGATTGTCGCCGCCCCGGTCGAGTAGCGTTGGGATGCTCCCCAGAATGAAGAGGATAAGCGCGATTAACGTTACCGAGACGATGAGGATGTTGGTAATGCTGGAGCGGCGCAGACCGCCGAGTACGATGGCTGTGAGCGTAACGACGGCGGCGAGGGCGATGGGGACCAGCCACTCGCGGCTGCTAACGCCGAGGAGGTTGAGCAGGTAGCCCGCGAAGCCAAGCGCGGCGGTCGCTGCCGAAGCCGACTTCGCCAGCAGAAATGTCCACCCGGCGATAAAGCCGAACCACGAATTGAGATAGCGATAGCCATATTCGTAGGTCCCGCCGCTGACGGCGTGATTGGCGGCGAGTTGCGCGCTGTTGAGGCCGTTGCAGATGGCGACCAGTGCAGCGATGGCAATCGCCAGAATGACGGCGGGCCCGGCTATCCCGGCGGCAATTCCGATACTGACGAAGACGCCGGTTCCCAGGATCGAGCCGAGGCCCATCATCGTGGCGCTGAAGACGCCTAGCTCGCGTTTAAGGGATAATGGCCCCTGTGCCATCTGCGCTCCTGAGTTGGCAGGACAACGGCTTTAGGTCTTTTTTGCGCCTGTCTCGACGCCCGGCCTGCGACCGGTCGAAACGGTTTTGCAAGCAAGGCGTCGAGTTAGCAGTCGAATACGAACCAGCAGTATTTATTTCGGTTCCTCTGGTCGTCGAGCACGAGTTCCCGGATGTCGTCAGGGAGTTGCGCGCGCTGCCACCGGCATTCCCGGCGACCAGCCTCCAGTTGTTCAGCTTTGGGAGCCGCCGCGCGCACGGCCCGGATCGCGTAGGCTGCTGCGCCCAGTCCGTGATCTGCTACGTGCGCCACTGCCGCAGCCTGCCCGGCGGCGTAGGCGGCTTCTCTGGCCGCGCCGCGTAACGGTCTGGCTGCACCCATGGCATGTCCGGCGGCGGTGCGAGCCTGCGTCATCGTCACTTCGCCACGTGCCCAGGCGCGCGCCTGTTCAATCGCCCGGCGCGGACGGTCATCATCGGGCTGTTCCTGCTCGAAGAAATGCAGCACATGTTGCGCGCAATCCGCTGCCCACAGCGCAATCAGGCGATGGTGGGCGTCCTGCAGGAGGCCGCCGCGCCGTACGGTAATCAACCGGGGATCTCGAACCTCGCTAAAAATCACCTGCCGCCCTCTCCATGCGCTATTGCCCAACGCGAAGATACGTCTCTTTATATCATGGCCGGCTGCTTCCGTGGTGTGAAGCGGCGCAACGGGCCGGTGGACTAATCATTCGCGATGAACACCGACTTGTATTCGCTGTAGTGCTCCAGCGCGACCATGCCCTGTTCGCGCCCGATGCCGCTTTGCTTCACGCCGCCGAACGGCGCTTCGATGTGCACGCTGCTGCTGCTGTTGATCGACAGCATGCCGGTTTCGATCGCCCGCGCCACACGCAGCGCCCGGCCAATATCGCGCGTCCATAACGAGCCGCTCAGGCCGTAGGGCGTATCATTGGCGAGGCGAATCGCTTCGTCTTCGCCGTCGAACGGCATGATGCAGACGACCGGGCCGAAGATCTCTTCGCGCATGATTCGCATGTCCGTTCGCACATCGACGTAGACAGCGGGCGTCAGGAAGTTGCCACGCGCCAGCGGGCCATCGGTCGGGACTTCGCCGCCACAGAGTCGCGTCGCGCCTTCCTCATCGCCGCTTCGGATGTAGCCGAGCACGTTTTCCCGCTGTTGTGGCGTGATCAGTGGGCCCATTTCCGTCGCTTCGTCGGCGGGATCGCCGACTTTGAGCGTTTTCGCCCGCGCCGTGAAGCGCTCGACAAACTCGTCGTAGATTGGCCGTTCGACGAAGATGCGGCTGCGCGAACAGCAGTCCTGTCCGGCGTTGTCGTAAACGGCGAAGATCGACGATTCGACACAGGTATCGAGGTCGGCGTCGGCAAAGACGATATTGGCAGACTTGCCGCCCAGTTCCAGCGACACGCGCTTGATGCCGTCTGCCGCCTGTTTCATCACCTGCGTGCCCACGGCTGTTGAGCCGGTGAACGATATCTTGCGCACCAGCGGGTGTGTCACCAGCGTCGAGCCAACGCTGCTGCCTGCGCCCGGCACGACGTTTAGCACGCCTTCGGGCAGGCCAGCTTCCAGCGCGAGGTCGGCAAGGGCCAGCGCGCTCAGCGGCGTCACGCTGGCGGGCTTGAGCACCACTGTATTGCCCATCGCCAGCGCAGGGGCGATCTTCCACGCCGAAATGACCAGCGGGAAGTTCCACGGCACGATCAGCGCGCATACGCCAAGCGGCTCGCGGAAGGTCAGCGACGTGCCGTTGGCGTTCACCGGTATCGTCTGTCCGAAGAACTTGTTGACCGCGCCGGCATAGTATTCGAACGTGTTGGCAACCGAGGCGATTTCGCCGCGCGCCGCGCTGATCGGTTTCCCACCGTTCTGGCTTTCGATCTGCGCCAGCGTTTCAGCGCGCTCGCGCACAAGGTTGGCGATACGCTGGAGCAATTGCCCGCGTTCCCGGCTGCGCATCTCCTTCCAGCGTCCGGCGCTGAAACGCTCGTGCGCGATACACACGGCACGATCGACGTCGTCAGCGGTGGCAGCGGCAACCTCGGCGATGGGAGCGCCTGTTGCCGGGTTATAGACCGTGGTGGTTTTGCCATCGCTGCTGGCGGTGCGCTTGCCGCCGATGGCAAGTCCTTCGAAAGGGACTGGGTTGTTCATGGATGTTCTCTCGCTCATCATTCCGGTGTTACATACGCAGCGGGGATGCCGCCGTCGACAGGGAATTCAGTTCCGGTCACGTACGAGGACTCGCCCGTTGCCAGGTACAGCGCAGGGGAGGGGATTTTTTTGGTTTGCCAAAAACGCCCCCTGGAAATTGGAC
>QGUR01000115.1 GCA_003242205.1 Chloroflexota bacterium
TTCCTGGGAGTTTCAGTGTTTCAGCCAGCCGGTTGAGCCAGCGCAAAGCGCGGTTCGAGCGTGCAATCGCCGTCGACCGCCACCCGGACTGCTGCCTGAGATGCCGGGTAAGGGCGGGTTGCATGGCCAGCAGCGCTTCGCCATCATCTTCGTCCAGCCGCCGGGCCACGTCGTCCCAGGTGACGCCAGCAGGCCAGTAGCGGCGCACCAGCGCCTCCACGTAAGCGACGTCCCGAACCTCGCGCCGGAGCGTTTTCAACCGGCTCCAGCGCTCTGGCGCGAAGCGCCCTTTGTCGAGAATGCAGTGCAGAAGCAGCGTTACCAGTTCATCCTCCGGTGAGGGCACATAAACCCGGTTCAACTTCTGCCGGCGGTTCAGGCAATTCGCCGCCAGTTCCGTGAAAAGGTTGGCAACCGGCCTGCCATAGCGAATGTCCGTGACGACGTCCAGTTTGACCGTGCCACGCGCTTCCTGATCGTAGCCGACAAAAAAGTGATGCGGCGCGTAGCCCCAGCGCACGACCCTGCGGAAGCCGCCTTCGGCGAGCATGACAGCGGCTTTCCTGAAATCCTCGGAAGCGATCAGTAAATCGGTTTCGCCGGGCGCGATCTGAACGTCGACGACCTCGCCATCGCGTAACACACAATAGCGAATGCCCGCCGCATCAAACGCATTCAGAACGCGCCACACCGATCCAGTCATCGCCGGCTCTACCGCGTAAGCTGCGGCATGTCCTGGGTTTCAGTGGACAGCCCGCGAACCGCAAACCGCCCGAAACCGAGATTGGCAAGACGACTACGCAGGCGTCGCAGAAGGCTGCTGCCTTCCTCAGCCGGCGGATCGATCAGAATCGCGCCCAGCATGTTGACGCCAAGCGCCTCGGCCTCGGCAATGCGTTCGCCAATGGTCTTGCGGCGACTGACGTTCCGGGCCGCCAGCAGCAGCGTGCCGTCGACCAGATTGCCGAGCGCAAGGCTCTCCATGTGCGACTCCTGAGTTGAAATACCGACGATGACGAGGTCGGTTTCCTCTTTAAGTCGTTCGATCAGCTCGGCCATTTCACGAGAGCACAGCAGAGCCAGCCCACCGGCAGGATTACGACCGATCGGAATGACTTTCAGTTCCGGGAACATGCTGCTCGATGTCGGCGACAGCGCCTGAAGCTCCTCGCCCAGAACGTCGGTCAGCCCGAATTCATCAGAGAGTTCAAAGAACTCGGTGATCACCGGATTATGCATGTCGGCATCGACCAACACGACGCGAGTGCCCGTCTGCGCCAGCGCGAGCGCAGTGTGAATGATGTTGAGGCCGACGTTCTCCGCGCCGGGTAGCCCGGACATCAGCACCGAACGCACCTCGGTGTTTTTGTCGCCGTCTCTCAGTCTCCGCAACCTGAACGCCAGCAGTTGGTAACCGTCATCCGGTACGATCCGCGCCTTTCGCCGGCCAACCTCGGAGCGACGATTTAGCATGGCGGGCTGTCGCAGGCTGTGCCGCAGCGTGCCAAGCACCGGTAGCCGGGACGCAGTTGCCAAGTCCTGCGGCGTGTAAATCCGGTCGTCGAGGTATTCCACCGTGAACGCCAGCGCGATGGCGATCATCAGACCGCCCAGACTGCTCAGCGACGCACGCAGTTCGATCTGTGGATTGATGCGGTTGCCCGGCTCCGCCGGTTCGATAATGCGAACCTGGTTGGTCAGCGGCTCTTGCAGCGACTCGTACAGCGTCGCCACGGTTCGCTCAGCATTGGCAATCCGGGCGCGTTCGGCTGAAATCTGCTCGATATAGCGCAGCCGGTCTGCCTCGGATGAAGCAACTTCGAGGTCTTCTTCCAACTGCTCGATGAGCAATTCGCTGGCTTCGATGCTGCTGCGTAGGCTGTTGATCTGCGCTTCAATCGCGCTCGTCAGCTCCAGCCGCATGCTGCTTGTCCCTGATGGGCTGAGATTGACCAGCATCGTGGCGATCGTATTGGCAATCAGCATGGCCTCGGTGCGATCAAGCTCGCGCACGCGAATGCTCATCGTCTGCGAATTGGGATTGGTGACGATCTCAATCCGGTTCTCGAGTTTGCCAGGGCTGTAATCTTCGAGGTCAAGCGTGTCGATGACCTGTTCAAGGAACGGGCGCGTCTCGGCGATCATGGCATACGTTTCAAGCAACATGCCCGCCGTTCGCAGATCGTTGAGGTCAGGATTCGGATTCTCAACGCCCGGACCGATCTGCAGCAAAGCTCGAGCTTCGTAGTAGACCGGCGTATCCGCGTTGGCCTGATAGCTGATAACCCCGGCGACCAGCGGCGCAAGTATCAACAGCCAGAACCAGCGCTTTATCAGCCTCAGCACAAAGTCAGTCGTAATCATGAGCGCCTCGTCGTTCTCTTCTCCACAGTCCAGTCAGCGTCGAATCAGGTGCGGCGTCTGCGCCAGTTCGGACAAAACGCGCGGAATATGCAAAACGTGGCAGGCTAATTAACGGGCTCCCCGGTCTTTAAACACCTTGAGCACGGTGCGAACCAGGATTTGCAGGTCAAGGGACAGGCTGAACTTGTCGATGTACTTGATATCCCAGATCAGCCGGTTATCGAAATCCGTGTCGCCCCGGTCGTAGATTTGCCACAGGCCCGTGATTCCCGGTTTGACGCCAAGCCGCTGCGTATGTACCAGCGCGTACTTATCGACACCGAAAGATGTCGGACGCGGCCCGACAATGCTCATCTGCCCCATCAGCACATTCCAGAGCTGCGGCAGCTCATCCAGACTGGTCTTGCGCAGAATGCGACCAATACGCGTGATACGCGGATCGTTCTCTAGCTTCTCACCATGTTCGTTGACGGTTTCGCCGCGCTCGTTGACGCGAATGTTAAGCTCGCGCAGCATCTCATCGGCATTGCGAACCATCGTCCGGAACTTGTACATCTTGAACGGGTGCCCGCCCATCCCGGTGCGCTTCTGCACAAACAGTACGGGAGCGCCATCCGTGAAATATATGGCTGCCGCAATCACCAGCCCGACGGGTAGCGTCAGCGGTAGCGTGACGATAACCAGCAGGACATCGAGCACGCGCTTCAGCCGGCGATAGATCTGGCGCGACGCCGAGCTTTGATACGGCAGGCGGTTTACCCAAAAGTCAGGGTTATAGTAGGGAGTCGCCACCGTCCAGGCCGCTCCTGCGTACTGCAGCGGCGGCAGGATATCAATATCCTGCTGAAGAAAGCGAGCGACATTCTGAATCACCCGAACCGGAAAAAAAGAGGGGCGCGCCACCTCCACAGCGGCAGCATAAGTTTGTCCGGCCGGTTTAGCCCCATGCCCATTGACTGCCGGCGCTGCCGTGATAGAGGACATAGCGCCGTTAGCAGTCGAGGCCGCAGCCGTTTGCGCCACAGCAGCAGGCTCAGGCGTTTCCTCAGCCGCGTCGTTCAGGACAAGAATGCTGTTTTTGGCAGCTTCCAGCAGGTCGCTATAGATCAGCCCGTCTTCGGGAAAAGTCGCGGCTCCGATC
The DNA here is from genome assembly GCA_003242205.1 of Chloroflexota bacterium. Classification (GTDB taxonomy): domain Bacteria; phylum Chloroflexota; class Anaerolineae; order Aggregatilineales; family Phototrophicaceae; genus ZC4RG36. The sequence goes on from QGUR01000115.1 coordinate 3,506, forward strand.
GGAACCTCAAGGTTCAACATGCCACGCACATAGTCGTAAATCTGCTTGGCCTGACGGAACGCTTCGTCGGCGCTGGTTTCGGGCAAGCAGATGATGAGGTTATCCCCGTTCCAGGCAATCGGGTCGCTGTAGTACAACACCGACTCGGCAATCTGGCCGATCCGGTTGCGAATGTAGCGGCGCTGGAGCGCAGTCCGGTAGTTCACACGGTCGAATGGCTTGCCCTGCAGTTCGGCAATATCCTCGACCTTCACCACGAGCAAACTAACCGGCCGGTTGAAGCGACGAGCGCGGAACAACTCGTTGTTGATCACCTGCTCGCCTTCAGCCGCGGAATAAATGCGAGTCTCATCCGCTGCGGTAGCCACACCTTCGACCACCTGCTCGATATGTGCTACCGACTTTGAAAGCAGCGCCGCTATGAAAACGGTTACAAGGAGTATAACAATTTCAGTTACAATCATCGGAGCGGTCAGATTGGGCGTATGCAAACCCAGCAGGTACGCGACGCCATAAAGAGCAGTCGTTCCCAGAAGCAGCCCCTCGGTACGAAGCGTGCCCAAGTCTGGAAACAGGAGAATCGCCACGACCAACCCTGCAGACAGGATATAGACCACGGACGAGACGTTGAATCCGAGCACGTCCGGGCGCTCCAGATTGAAAAGGATGGAGAGCCAGAGAGCGACGCACAGGATGATGATGCGGAGTCGGACCATGGTTTGTGCATCTCCATAACATCGCTAAACCAAGCGTTGTGCTGTTCAATGTGCACAACTGAGTTGGCGGTGGGCGGAAGAAGGTTTCGTTTCGCAGTTACTTTCAGTATATGGGCAAATATTGCTTTTGCAATTCATAACCAAGAGATACCAATCACTTAACGTCAAGCAACTTGACCGATATCAAGTGACCACACGGCCAAAATGAGCGAAGAAAATCAACATCTTTTACAAAATTCACGTCAGGATGGTACCTTTGGGGGATGCGGTTTACGCGAGCGTGATTAGGACAAATTGCCTATGCGCTCAAAGAGAGGAAAACGGCTGAATTCGGGGGCAAAACGCGATTATTGAAGGGCTATTGAGGATGCCGGAGAGATGCCAAAGCCCGGCTCAACTACTGCCCGCGATGAACCGGGATGCATTCATCCAGCGAGACGCTCGTGCTCCAGGCTCGCCCATCCGGCAGAATCGTGTTCTCGTCGAACAGCGTGCCATTCGGGAAGGCTCGATCCCATTCCAGCGGGTCCATCTGGAAACGTCGCCCACCCAGAGTGAAACCATGTACTCTGGCGAACGTTTCGAGCGCGCGCGGCAGGTCGCCCCGGTCGATAAACGCGCCACGCAGATCCGCGCCGGTCAGGTTTGCGCCACGCAGGTCTGCGCCCCAGAGAAAGGTGGCTTGCAGACTGGCATAGGAGAGATTGGCATTCCGGAGATTGGCGAGTGTGAGGTTTGCGCTGTTGAAGTTGGCGTTACGGAGGTCAGTCGAGGAGAGGTTCGCGCGGTACAGATCGACATCCTGGAGTGCCGCGCGGCGGAGCGTCAACGCCTGCCAGTTCGCGCCCGCCAGAACCGCGCCCTGCAGCCGTCCATCATATAACCACCCACGTTTGACGCAGATGGCAAGGGCGCGCTCCACAGCAGCGCGATCACGACCGCGTAGCTGCTTGATGAGATGTTCTTTCCCGCCCAGATATGCACCTAGCCAGCCTACCATCTCAGTGCCGAAGGAGAATAACATATTGGCTTCCCACGTAACCGCCAGCCTGTCCGCTTTCATCTTATAGGACATTTTACCTATTTCTACTTATCCGGCAAAGCCGTTTGCTTCTAATCTACGATGTAGTATCGCAACGGAGCGTTAAAAAATTGTCAAAGCATCTGGATAGACATTGTCTTTTCAAGTGAAAAATCGTTGAATAACTTCATAAAACCGATTAACACCGGGCAGACACAGCCAGTGGTAGGGAGCAATAAACTCATGGATGCAGCTTCAATCGCACATAATCGCCGTAGCGCGCTTGTTCTTATTGCGAGCATCATCGCGCTGTTGTTCGGAGTGGCGCTCCAATCCCAGTCTTTACCCACCCTAGCCCAGGATGACACCGATTACACAGGCGTAATCGAAGACGTGATCGCCGCTATTCTGGATGGCGATATGGAAGCGCTGGAAGCCATTTACGCCGAAGACTACATCGGCCATCTGGCCCAAAGCAGCGATCGAGGCTCGCTCAATCGCGTTGATCTGATCGAGTCGGCATTATTTCTAGCCTCGTCGCTGTCGGATATGGAGCTTGAGCTGGTTCATGTGTTCGGCGAAGGCGACATGGTTGCGTCGCACGTAATCGTTCGCGGCGTATTCTCACAGGAATTTTACGATTACCCGCCAACCGACGAGCCTATCGAAATCGTGGTGACCACCCTGCACCGTTTCAACGACGACGGCCTGATTGTCGAAGAGTGGCTGTCATATGACAATCACTGGGTCATGCAGGAACTCGGCGTCCTGCATGACCAGTAGCAACGACCACAACCCGAAGCCGGTTCACCGACCTCGCTCAGCGCCACCCTCGCTTGCGCTGTATAGCGCAAGCGCTTCCCCGCGATGAACCGGCTTTCCTATGGCCCATACAGGGTCTTTTTTTCGCGCACTTCCAGGTAGTAGCAAGGCTAACATATGACTATAGTCAGGGTGGCGGGATCGTTGAATTCGAGAATGATATTAAAGGGGATTTAAGCCCATATAATATTATCTCATATCTTATCCGCATTGCTTCGCTCACCTTGCTTCAGACATTTATGCTCCGCCGGGATGGCAGTGAGGTATGGTCCATTGAATAAACGTGCAATCAATCACCGACACACGTTAGGTAAATTGCTTCGCTACTGGCCGTTTATCATCGCGCTCATTGTCACCAGCCTCGCCAGCCTACCGCCAGCCGAAACTGCGCTCGCGCAGTTTTCTGACGTCGGCTATCGCGATCATCGCATGGGTTCCAACTGTGTCTCTGCGCCAACGGGCGAGAAACCGGAAAGCAAACTCTGGTGGCATGATGGCACCTGGTGGGGCAACCTGTGCCACTCCGATGGCAATTTCCATATCTATCGCCTGAACATGGCCACTCAGACCTGGGAAGATACGGGCGTTGCCGTCGACAACCGGAAGTCAGACGCGCTGATGGACCCGGCGACCAACAAGCTCTATATCGTCACGCACGTCTTCTCCACCAGCGCCACGCCGCAAACCTGCCCCTCCCAGTGCGGAAGGCTTTATCGATTCAGCTATAACGCCAGCTCGCGCATCTTCACGCTTGATAGTGGCTTCCCCGTTACCGTCACCGGCGGGCGCGCCGAAGCGGTTGTGCTTGCCAAGGACTCCACCGGGCAATTGTGGGTAACGTATGTTGAAAACCGGCGCGTCATGGTGAACCGCAGTCTGGGCAGCGACACCAACTGGGGCACACCGTTCCAACTGCCATCGTCATCGGCGGCGGGCAACGTGTCGAGCGATGATATTTCTTCCATCGTCGCCTTTCAGGGCAAGATCGGTGTGATGTGGAGCAACCAGAACACCGATAAGTTCTATTTTGCAATTCATAACGACAACGACGATGATATGACCTGGCAGACCGAAGAAGTCGCCGCTCAGGGCAACGGCATCGCCGACGACCACATCAGCCTGCAGGCCGATAGCAGCGGCCGTGTCTTTGCCGCAGTCAAGACCAGCACTGATCCGCTGAACCTGATGCTCGTCCGGCAACCCAACGGCCAGTGGTCGACTCATGTCTTTGGAACCGACGCCGACAGCCATACACGGCCGATTCTCGTGGTCGACAGCGTCAACGGCCGCGTTCACTATTTTGCGACTTCGGGCCAAAGCGGCGGGGCCATTTACTACAAGTCAACAAGCACGACGAATCCTTCATTTCCTCCTGGAAAGGGCGAAATCTTCATCAGCCATTCCAGTTCGACAAGAATCAATAACCCGACATCCATGAAATCAAATGTCAGCCCGACGACCGGGCTCGTCGTGGCTGCATCGGACAGCAACTATTACTATCACAACTTCCTGTCGTTGGGCGGTAGCCAGCCGCCGACCGTCACCGCGACTGCAACGACGACCACACCGACGGCAACACCAACGACAACTACGCCGACGGCGACCGCAACCACCACCGGAACGCCGGGCCCCGTCATGACCTTCAGCCCAACCGACGACTCCTGGGTCCGCTCCACCAGCCCGTCGAGCAACTACGGCTCGCAGGACACCGTGCGCGTCCGCCTGACCGCCAGCGAAACCATCAACACCTACCTCAAGTTCAACCTGAGCGGCATCACCGGCCCCGTGCAGGGAGCCAAGCTCCGCCTGTTCGTGGCCGATGACAGCCCGTCGGGAGGCTCGATCTATCTGGTGTCGAATAACCTCGCCGGCAGCAGCACACCCTGGACCGAGTCCACCATTCGCTGGAACAACGCACCACCCGTGAGCGGAACCCCGCTGGACACCGCCGGAACCGCTACGACCGGAACCTGGGTTGAGTTCGATGTCTCGGCCGCCATCACTGGCAACGGCATCTACAGCTTCGCCATCGCCAACGGCTCGACCAACAGCGTGCTCTACAACTCCAAGGAAGCGGCAAGCAACCGTCCGGAACTGGTCATTCAGGTAGGCGGCGGTGGCTCAACCCCGACTGCGACCACGACGGCGACGGCGACGGCAACGCAGACGCCCACGGCGACCACGACTGCCACCGGAACACCGTCAGATCCCGGCGGTGGGACTCAGCTTACGTTCGGCGCGACGGATGACACACAGGTCAAGTCTTCAAAGCCGACAAGCAACTACGGCTCTCTGACGTCGCTACGCGTGCGTTTCACCAGCAGCGAGATCATCAACAGCTATCTGAAGTTCAACGTGACTGGAACCGGCGGGTCTGTAAGCAGCGCTATCCTGCGCCTGTACGTCACCGATGACAGCCCGGATGGCGGCTCGATCTATCTGGTGTCGAATAATCTCGCCGGCAGCACCACGCCCTGGACCGAGTCCAACATCAACTGGAATAACGCGCCACCGTTCTCCGGCTCGCCACTGGACAGCGCCGGGCCGGTTGCCGCTGGTGTCTGGGTCGAATTCGATGTTACCGCTGCGATCACAGGGGACGGCGTTTACAGCTTCGCGCTGACCAGCAACAGCAGCAACAGCGCGCTGTTTGAAGCCTCCGAAGCCGCGTCGAACCAGCCTCAGCTCGTTGTGACAATCGGCAACGGCCCATCAAGCGGCGCGGCAGCCCAGAGTGCCATAAATACGGCGACACCGACTGATACCGACACGCCAACGGCGACCATCACGCCGGAACCGCCGCCGGCTAGCCCAACATCGTCGGCGCAAATCGCCTTCTCGCCGAGCGACGACGCGCAGGTCAAATCTGACAGTCCGGATCGCAACTACGGTTCTCTGCCCAGCCTGCGCGCTCGAACCGCGTCGAGCGACATCATCGGCAGTTACCTGAAGTTCAATATCACCGGCCTGACCGGAGCGCCTTCACAGGCAATCCTACGCCTGTACGTCGCCGATGCCAGCCCCGACAGCGGGTCGATCTACCTGGTTTCCAATGATCTGCGCGACGGCAGTGCGCCGTGGACAGAAGGCACGATCACATGGAATAACGCGCCTGCTTATGGCGGCACGCCTGTCGCATCCAGCGTGGAAGCGATTGAGGGATCGTGGGTCTACTTCGACGTCACGGAGGCGATCACCGGCAACGGCATTTACAGCTTCGCCCTGTTCAGCAATCACTCGAACAGCGTGCTCTATAACTCCAAGGAAGCCGGCGAGAACGGACCGCTGCTCATCATCGAGACCGGCGAGAGCGTGCAAACCGGTGCTCTGCAAACTTTCAGCCTGCCCGCGACCGAGGCTGTGGAGCTGGAAAATCCGGCTCCACAGATGATGCTGGCGCTGCAAGACCAACCGGAAGAGCATCTCGACGCGCTTGACGACGGCCAGATCATCGAATCCGACAGCGGACTGGTTGTTCTCAGCCCGGGATGGGTGCCGGTGAGCGCCCCCGGCGCGAGTGGCTCGACGTTCGTGGTTAATACCAGCCCGGACGACAGCCTGACGTTCAACTTCTCTGGCACGCGGATCGAAATCGGTTACGTTGCCGGCGAGGCATTTGCGCCCTTTGTCATCCAGGTCGATGGCCAGCAGATACAGACGGTCGCCGGAGGTGGCCAACCCGAGTTTCAATTTCACCAGCGCGCGGTCGTTGATGGTCTGAGTGAAGGGCTGCACACGCTGCAGATACTTCCACAGAACGGCGTCGTGGCCATTGACTACTTTGTGACCTTCGTGCCGCCAGCTCCAATCGTGGTCGCTCAGGCCAACCAGGAACCACAGATGGTTGAAACCATCGAGGCCGAACCGCCGCCAGTCGAAACCATCGACCAGATGCTGCCAACATCAGACCCCATCGTGGTTCTGGAACCGCCCGTGATTGTCGAAATGCCAACGGCAACGCCAACACCGGTCGCCATACCGCTTCCGGTCTATGCCGGCGGGCCAGACAGCTTTGACATCGCCGGAGCGTGGCGGCTGAGCGACGATGGACAGCGGTGGCATGTCGATGGTTTCGACACCAGCGTCCTTAGCCTGCGCTTCCCACTCGACCTGCGCGGCGCGCAGTATCCGGCAGTGCAATTTCAGTCATGGCTGAATGCGAATAACGCCTCGGCTGGCTTGCAGATGAGTCTGGACGGCCAGACGTGGAACATGCTCACCATCATGCTGCCGGCCAACGACTGGCAGCCGCTGACGATCGACCTATCGCTCTTCAAGGGGCAGGTTATTTGGTTGCGCTGGGTTTGGCTGCCGCAGCCGCCGGTCGAAAACGACCCGATTGCCGACTTCTGGGAACTGCAGTCGATCATGGTAATCGACCTGCCACCTGCCACGCCAACCGATACGCCAACCGGCATACCGACCGAAATACCAACGCTCGAACTGCCAGTCGTGCCGACGTTTCCCGTGATCGTCACCGAGGAAGTTACGGCCCCGCCTGAGCCACAACTGCCGACTGAGGTGCTACCAACGCCTGCCCCAGTCGAACCGGAACCGACTCTTGAGGAAATCCAGCCCGAGCAACCAGAAAGCGGTGGTGATCAAGAGCCAGAGACGCTTCCCGAACAGGCACCGCAAAACACCATTGACAACGCCCCGGGCAATGCCGAGGCGACCGAAGCTGTTCCGGCTGGCTAAGATCGCCTCGCATGCCAGACTCCTGAAGCCTGTTGCCCCGGCCACGCCGGTGGGAGCAGGCTTCATGGTTTCTGGCAACAAACGCGAGCTAGCGGTTAATCAGATAAATACTCAGCAGCATCAGGCCGAGCGCCAGCACACGCACGCCGTCAATCGGGCGCTGCGCGACGCCGAACCAGCCGAAGTGATCGATGACAACGCCGACGGTGATCTGACCGGCGATGATAAGCATTAACGCCGTCAGCGCGCCGAAGCGGGGCATTGTCTGGTTGAGGGTGAGGTAAAGCACGACTCCGAAAATACCCGACAGCAGCATATACCACGGCAGCGAGCGCCAGTGCGCCATGTTTTCCCCGCCACGCGCAAACAGCAGCAGTCCGGCGAATACCGCGCCGCTAACATGCACGATGAAGCTCCCCGCGGCCGGGCCAACGATCTGCCCCATGGCACTGACAATTGGCCCCTGCAAGCCAACCGCAGCACCGCCGATAAGCCCGATCACGATGATGGTCAAGGCTTCGATCAAAGACATTGGCGGCTCCAGTTTGCGTAACGATATCGGCTAAAAGCCCCTCTATTGTGCGCTAACTGGTCACTCCTGTCGCGTCTGAGTTCGGCAAACTCAGGTCTTTCTCTCTTCTACGTTTTTGAGTATTGCTATCTACAGACGTAGCATTAAGTATTCATTGCGCCCTTGAGCGGGTAGTACCTTGATCCCAATTATATGAATTTCACAATACTTACGCGCGACATTTCAACTGCCGTCACGGTGTAGCAAAAGGTGATCTCACTTGCTTCAGGAGTCAACCATGTCTCGTCTTGTAAAACGGCAAATTCTCATCGCGCTAGTCCCGGTCTTGCTGGTGTTCGCCCTGGTCGCGCTGCCAATCGCGGCGCAGGACACGACCGATGACGACGGCACTACAGTGCTGGTCACCGGAGCGATTACCTTCAGCGACAGCGGTGACATCCTCGTTGGAGACTACATCATCGCGCCGGCCGGAGCCTTTATTCCGGCGCGGCTTGATGAGGGCGAGATTGTCGTCGTTATCGGCCGCCTGCTGCCGGACGGAATCACGATTCAGGCCATCCGTCTGGAGCAGTTGGTCGACGAAGAAGAACCGGAGGTGACCCCATCGCCGGAAGTTACCGAAGTGCCCGAAGCAACCGAAACGCCGCCGGCCCCTGAAGCAACCGAAGCGCCGCCACCTCCTGAGGCCACGGAAGTCCCTGATGATCGCTGCAACCGCCCGAATCATCCGGTCGCGGCCAGTCTGGCGGAAGGCTTTGGCGTCGACTACGACACCATCATCCGGTATCACTGTGACGGCTTCGGTTTCGGCGAAATCGCGCGCGCCTTCCTGCTCGCCAGCGAGACGAACGAAGACGTCAATGTCTTTTTCGAGCGCCGCCGGCAGGGCGAAGGCTGGGGGCAGATCATGCGCGACAGCAATGTCCACCCAAGCCAACTCGCGCCGGGCCGTGTGATCGGTCGGGGCCACCCTATCTCTAACCTCCCTGACGCGCCAGAGCCCGAGTCCGGTGATGCGGCCAGCGCTGAAAGCCGGGAAAATGGACGTGGCAACGGCAATGGCCGGGGAAATGGGCCTGGCAATGGTCATCCCCCCGGCCTTGGCAACAACCCCGGCAACGGGAACGGACCGGGGAACGGCCAGCCTCCCGGTCTTGGCAACGGGCCGGGGAACAGTAACGGCCGAGGCAATGGGCCGGGGAACGCACCGGGCAATGGCCGTGGCAATGGTGGAGTCTTGTATAAACATCC
>QGUR01000116.1 GCA_003242205.1 Chloroflexota bacterium
CGACAGAATTCTCACTTTCCTCTTTTTGCGCAACGTTCGATTTGTATAAGAGACAGGGTGTGTGCCGAGGTCGCCCAGCACGCCGTACGCGACACTGGTATCCTGTCGCCAGCGCAGGCCGGCGAAGCGTTCGTAACCGAGGGCAAAGCGCATGTGCGCGTCGTAGATGCGGCCCACATAATCGCTATCGACCAGCGCCTTCAGGTGGCGCTGCATCGGCGTCCAGCGCCAGACATGGTTGACCATATGCATGACGCCGGCGGCCCGCGCCTGCTCGTGCAGATTCCCGGCTTCGCGGGCGTTGGCGGTCAGCGGAGCGTCGGCCAGCACGTGCAGTCGCGCGTCCAACGCTTCGAGAATGACCGGATACTGCATGTCGCTCGGCAGCGACACGACGATGGCGTCAACCGCGCCGCTGTCGATCATCTGCCGGTAATCGGTGAAGACCCGGCGCGCGCCAAACCGTCCCGCCAGTTCTTCGGCGCGGGTCCGGTTGCGCCCGCTGATGGCCGTCACCTGAGCTTGTGGATGGCTTGAGAGATTCGGCAGGTGAAATGTCTCTACCCAGCCGTTGGTGCCAACGATGCCAATACGCAGCGTCGTCTGCATGACGTTGCCTCCCCTGATGGCGAAGGGCGGGCCGGATAGCCGCGTGCCCTTCGCTGCTGACAGAATTGATTTCAGTCTAGGCGGGGGAGCGCAGAGAAAACGCAGATTCGCCGCGTAAACCGGCGGTTGAAATATATAGAAGTCGTAAAAACGAAGCGGTAGCTACTGGTCGCTCAGCGCGAAGTCGACCGCCGCCGCGGCGTGCAGCGCGGTGGTGTCGTAAACCGGCAGCGGGCTATGCTCCGGCTTGATCAGCAGGCCAATCTCGGTGCAGCCCAGAATGATGGCCTGCGCGCCACGCTGCGCCAGTCGCTCGATGACCTCGATATACAGGTCGCGGGATTCCGGCCTGATCGTGCCGCAAACGAGTTCATCGTAGATGATGCGATTCACCGCCTGGCGGTCTGCGGCGTCCGGCGTGAGCACCGTCAACCCGTATTTCTCGCGCAGCCGCCCTTTGTAGAAATCCTGCTCCATGGTGTAGATCGTGCCGAGCAGGCCGACGGTGTGGTAACCGTCGCGGCAGATGACTTCGGCGGTTGGGTCGGCGATGTGGATCAGCGGCACGCGGATGGCAGCCTGAACGTCATCCGCCATGCGGTGCATCGTATTGGTGCAGATGAGGACGCACGCTGCGCCGCCCGCTTCCAGCCGCCGGGCAACGTCGACCATACGCGCGGTGGCTTCGTCCCACGCGCCCGCCGATTGCAACTGTTCGATTTCCGCGAAGTCGAAGCTGTACATCAGGCAATCGGCGGAATGCAGGCCGCCGAGCCGTTCGCGCACGCCTTCGTTAATCAGGCGATAGTATTCGGCGGACGATTCCCAGCTCATCCCGCCGATCAGTCCGATGGTTTTCATGGCTGAACCTTATCGAAAGCACTTGAGTGGCGCACTACCTTGCCTCGTTGTATACGCCAGCGCAGTCACGATTGGCGCACTTATTAACATTGGCAGTATCTCAACACATACTTATCATTTTAGTCTTATTATGTACTTAGTGTCATATTTGCGACTTCAGTTAAGGAGATTTTGACGTGTATTTAGATCCGGGGTCGGGTAGCGTCGTTTTGCAGGCCATTCTGGCAGCGGTACTGGGCGTTGGCGTCTTCCTACGACTGAACTGGCAACGAGTCAGATCGTGGTTCCGGCGAAGTGACCACAGGCCACACGATCAGCGCGAGCACACCGGTGGTTCTGGAGATGCATGAGATTCATCCGGCGTCGTTTCGCGATCCCGCCGGATTTATCTTCGAATCTGGCGGGCAAATCTACCGGCAGATAAACCAGGTGTATAAATCGGACTACGACCACCTGATTTCATCGGGGCTTTTTGAGAAGCTGGTCAGCCAATCTCTGGTCGTTGAGCATACCGAAGTTAGCGGCCCGGTTGCTGATCCTGCAACGGTCTATAAAGTCGTTCAGGTCGAACCAATCCGGTTTATCTCCTATCCTTACGAATGGTGTTTCTCGCAGTATAAAGATGCTGCCTTGCTGACGCTCAGGTTGCAAAGAGAAGCGTTACAGCATGGCATGATTCTCAAGGATGCCAGCGCCTACAACATCCAGTTTCACCGCGGGCGTCCGATTTTAATTGACACGCTGAGTTTCACGCGCTATGAAGAAGGAACCCCCTGGGTTGGTTACCGCCAGTTCTGTCAGCATTTTCTGGCTCCATTGGCATTGATGTCGTTGGTCGACATCCGGCTGAGCAAGCTGCTGACCCAGTTTATCGATGGCATTCCTCTGGATCTAGCCAGCCGGCTGCTTCCATTTTCCACCCGTTTCAAGCCCGGCCTGCTGACTCATATTCATCTTCACGCCGGGGCGCAGTCGCGCTATGCGGGGACTGGTTCGCAGGAAAAGAAAGCCGGGCGCAGGATAAGCAAACTCGGCCTGTTGGGGCTGATTGATAATCTCGAGAGCACGATCCGAAAGTTAACCTGGAGCCCGAAAAGCACGGACTGGTCAGCGTATTATCAGCATACAAATTATTCTGATGCCTCGTTTGAAGCCAAGAAACAGACAGTAAAGAGCCTGATGCGGGAGGTAGCTGCCACCAGCATACTTGATCTGGGGGCAAACACGGGGGTATTCAGCCGTTTGGCCGATGGGGACGACAGCCTTGTCATTTCGGCAGACTTCGATCCCGGTGCTGTCGAGCTCAATTATCTCGAAGCGAAAAGGGCCGGGACGACACATATTCTGCCGCTGGTCATGGATATCACAAACCCTTCTCCAGACATCGGCTGGCATGGGCAGGAGCGTTCGGGGTTTTTCCGTCGCGGGCCTTTTGATCTGGTGATGGCGCTGGCCTTAATTCATCATCTGGCAATTTCAAATAACGTGCCATTACGCATGATCGCCCGGACAATGGCAGCGCTCGGCCGCTATCTGATCATCGAGTTTGTACCCAAAAGCGACTCTCAGGTTCAACGACTGCTGGCCTCGCGGGATGACATCTTCCCGGGTTACACCATCGATGGTTTTCGCGACGCCTTTTCGCATGAGTTCGCAATCCTCAAAGAGGTTCCACTTCAGGATAGCCAGCGCACGCTATTTTTGCTCCAAAGAAGATAGCCAAATCTGGGGATCAAACGGATCAAACAATGAAACTTCAAGTCAACAACGCTGTAACGCGCTTCTTTCAGCCCGCGTTTATATACAGGAACGCGGTAATACCAAGTGTGCTGTTATTGCTTTACAGCGCCTTATCGGTTGCTGTCCTTTGGATACTCGTACCCGATCCTCACAGCGTCAACAGTGTTTTTTCCTTTGTTTTTGTGTGGGTATCAATAGCTCTCATTCTTGTTTTTCTGCTTGCCCATTGGCTGGCTCGCTTTACCGTTACAGCTGTAAAACACGATGTTCCAGCGCACGTCGCCGATGTAAGCGGCTATCTGCTGGTTGCTATGTTGCCTATGGCTTCTATCGCCCAATATTTAATTGCGAATAGGGAAATTATAGGTGTTGTTGATCTCATCGTTATCCTGACAATATTTTTGATCATTTCAGTTGGGCTGGTGGTGATTATTCCATGGCTACTTGGCCGGTATTCGTCGCCGCGTCTGCTGGTCAGTGTCGCTCATGCATATGTGTTTACAGTCTTTAACATGGCTACCATCAGTTCATCACAATCTTGGTATGGTGAAGGCAACATCTTTATACAACTCACTTTTTTCGCAATTGTTTTGATAGTTACCTGGTTTCTTCTTAGGCTCAACGACAAGCGCGACCTGACGTTTGTCGTTGTGGTATTTGTGGTAGGCTACCTTGCATTGGCGTTCATGACCGAAAATAGTGGTCCGGTTTCTGAACCCGTTGTAGAAGCCGCTGCCGAAAACCGTTTGGCAGTCGCGGTTGAGGGAAAGCAGCCCCGGTCAACGCCCAATATTTATCTCCTGGTCTATGATGCCTATGTCCCAAATGAAATCATGCTGAGCTATGGCATCGACAATAGTGACCAGGAAAAGTTTCTGGCAGAGCAGGGTTTTACGCTTTATCCCCACGCATATTCAGTTGCTGCGTCCTCCCTGGCCACAATGAACCGGGTGCTCAATATTTCCAATACCAGCCGTCAAAGCTTGGGCGTAAACGGTGATGGAACGGTTCAGCACTTCTTACGATCTTTGGACTACCGGACAGCCGGCCTCTTCAAAACAAATTATTTCTTCCGGTTTAATGGCCCGTTATACGATTATTATACGCCACACAACATCGCCTTTCCTGTTCACCAGTCGCTTATCGCCAGGATTCTGATGGGAGAATTTCGGTTTGATATTGATCTGGCAGCCATCGAGCACACCGAATATGTTCAGGCAAAGCGAGAAGTCTTTGCCAATCCGGGTGAGGATCCGCTATTCGTCTATACCCATTCTTTGGTTCCTGGCCACAGCCAAGACTCCGGCGCCTGTCTTCCCGACGAGACGCAGTTGTTTGAAGAAAAGTTACGAAGAGCCAATTCAGAAATGAGACAGGATGTAGAAACCCTCATCGCGAGCGACCCGGATTCCATTATCATCGTGGCTGGCGATCACGGGCCATATCTCACTAAGAACTGTTATCGCCTGACGCATTATTCGGCCTCAGAGATCGACCGGCTGGACATTCAGGACCGTTTCGGCACGTTCCTGGCGATACGCTGGCCGGAAGAAGATTACTCTCAATATGACCGGATAACGGTTCTGCAGGATGTGTTTCCGGCTGTATTCGCCTGGATGTACCGTGACGAGGCGTTGCTGGACCTGAGAATTGAGCCGGTCACAATCGATGGCTATTTGCCTGAAGGCGTTTACGTTCGGGATGGTGTGATCGTCGGCGGTCCTGATGACGGGCAGCCCTTGTTCTTATCCAATGCGCCTATACGCTAATCATGTTGGCTAGTAAACGGCAGCGATTGGCCGCTACTCCCACTCGATCGTCGCTGGCGGCTTGCTGCTGATGTCGTAGACGACGCGGTTGACGCCTTTGACCTCGCTAACGATGCGATTGCTTACCTTTGCCAGCAGGTCGTAGGGCAGCCGTGCCCAATCGGCGGTCATGAAGTCATCGGTCGTCACGGCGCGCAGGGCGATGACTTCCTCATAGGTGCGGTTGTCACCCATCACGCCGACGCTGCGCACCGGCAGCAATACCGCGAAGCACTGGGACGTGCTGTTTCGCAGCAGCCCTGCCGCATCCAGTTCTTCCAGAAAGATCGCGTCGGCGGCGCGCAGGGTTTCCAGCCGCTCCCACGTCAGTTCGCCCAGACAGCGCACTGCCAGTCCGGGGCCGGGAAATGGCTGCCGCCAGACAATCGAGTCTGGCAGGCCAAGCGCCGCGCCAACTTTGCGGACTTCGTCCTTGAACAGATCGCGCAGCGGTTCTACCAGTTCAAACTGCAGGTCGTCCGGCAGGCCGCCGACGTTATGGTGGCTCTTGATGACCTTCGCCTGTTTGCTGCTCTTGGCGCTTTCGATCACATCGGGATAAATCGTGCCCTGCGCCAGAAAGCGCACGTTTTCCAGCTTGCGCGCTTCTTCCGCAAACGTGTCGATGAACAGCCGGCCAATGATTTTGCGCTTGGCTTCCGGCTCGGTCACGCCGCGCAGGCCGTCGAGAAATGTCTCGGTCGCGTCAACCGCGATCAGGTTCATGCCCTGACCGCCGCGGAAAACGCTGACGACCTGTTCCGGCTCTCCCAGTCGCAGCAGGCCGGTGTTGACGAATACGCTCACCAGTTGCTCGCCGATGGCATGGTGGATCAGCGCGCCCGCGACGGCCGAGTCCACGCCGCCGCTGAGGGCAAGCAGCACCCGTTCGCCGCCGACCTGTTCACGGATCCGGGTAACAGCGTCCTCGATGAACGACGCGGGCGACCAGTTGGCCGAACAGCCACAGACGCCGAACAGGAAATTACGCAGGATTTGCTCGCCCTGAGGGGTATGCGCCACTTCCGGATGGAACTGTACGCCATACAGGCCGCGTTCTAGCTGGCCCATCGCGGCGTAGGGCGAATTGGCGGTCGCGGCCAGCGTCGTCCAGCCCGCCGGAGGCTGTTCGACGCGGTCGCCGTGTGACATCCATACGGCCAGCGTCTGCGGCAGATCGTGGAACAGCGGGCTATCGCCGGTCGTGGTGATCTGCGCCGGGCCGTATTCCCGCGCCCGGGCCGGGGCGACCACACCGCCGAGCGCGTGCGCCAGCGCCTGCATACCATAACAGATGCCCAGCACGGGCTGCCCGCACGCCAGCACAAACGGCGGTAACTGCGGCGCATCGTCGTCATAAATACTGCTCGGCCCGCCGGAGAGGATGTAGCCTTTCGGCTCGTGGTGGTTCACCACTGCCGGGTCGGCGTCGTATGGAAAGACCTCGGCATAGACGCCCTGTTCGCGAATACGGCGGGCGATCAACTGCGTGTACTGCGAGCCAAAATCGAGAATGGCGATGCCGCCGTGTCTGGGGTCGGTCATGGATACCTGTCAGTCGTGCTATTGCAGATGGACGCTCGAATTGTAACGCAAACGACGGCACGAAACCGATCCCTAAAGCTCTTTTAGCGGGCCGAGTCATGTCCGTTTCGGCCAGACGGGCGCAACAGGTCGATGAACCGCCGGTGAGCTCCGTTACAAGGCGCGCTCTAAAATCTCCGTCAGTTCGGCCTCGGTCAGCTTGATCGGGTTGCCCTTCATGCTGCTGGCGCGCGCCGACTTTTCCACGATGTCGGGCAGGTCAATGGACGCCACGCCAAACTGCGACAGGCGCGGAATCTTCAGCGCTTCGCACAGCTCTGCGACCCAGGCTGCGCCGTCTTCAGGCGTCGCATCCGGGTTTCCGGTGAGGATACGCGCCACTTCTGCATAGCGGGCGAGCGCCGGGTTGTCCGGCTCGCGCTCGCGCAGCGCGCGAATGTTCGTTTCCATCACGTAAGGCAACAGGCGAGCGCAGGCCACGCCATGCGGAATGGGATACATGCCGCCAAGCGGCCCGGCAAAGCCATGCACCGCGCCCAGCGCCGCGTTCGCCAGCGCCAGCCCGCCAAACAGACTCGCCAGCGACATATCCTCGCGGGCGGCATCCGTCGGTTCTTCAAAGGCGCGGCGCAGCGAGCGGGCGGCCCTTGCCATGCCTTCGCGGCACAGCGCATCGGTCAGGGGGTTCGCTTTGACCGAGACGAACGGCTCCAGCACCTGTGTCAGCGCATCCATGCCGGTCATCGCCGTCACCTCCGGCGGCATCGAATACGTCAGTTCGGGATCGACTAGCGCCAGCTTTGGCAGCATCAGCGGCGAGCGCAGGCTGACCTTGACACGGTGTTCCGGCGACGCGAGAACGGCGTTGCGTGTGACTTCCGCGCCGGTTCCCGCCGTTGTCGGAACGGCCATATATGGCAGCGGCGGCCGGGACAGGCTTTGCCCTTTGCCGATCACTTCCAGATAATCGAGCGGTTCGCCCGGATTGGCGGTCAGCGCGGCGATGGCTTTACCGGCGTCGATGGCCGCGCCGCCGCCGATGCCGATCACGAGATCGCAGTTGAACTGCCGCGCCGCCGTCACGCCCTTCAGCGCCGTGTCAACCGTCGGTTCGCTGTCAACCTGAAAGACGGTAGCCTTCACGCCGCTGGCTTCCAGCAATTCGATCATACGGGTGGCGCGGTCGCGGTTGGCCCCGGTGACGACGAGCGCGTGGCTTCCCAGCGCGGCGGCTTCCCGGCCCGCTTCCTGCAGCGTGCCTTTGCCAAAGATAATGCGCGTGGCAGTGGCGAACTCAAAACGCATGGCAACTCTCCTGATGGCGCGGTTTGCTCTCTCGAACAAGCATAACATGCCGGGGAAATTTGAGCCGCCGGGGCGTCAGGGGGCTGGCTCGCTTTTGTTGCGACATGAGGTGTCGTGTCATGCGCGCCTTTCCGCCCGGCGCGGGTGCGCTATAATCCGGTGTAACAGTTGAAGCATTGATGAGAAAGTAGCCATTCCTATGGACGCTGCCCGGCAGGAAGTCATTGTATCGAATCCGAAAATCGCTGAAATGCGCGCCAAGATCGCTCGTTTCGGGGCCATGCTATACGAGCGCCACCTGACGGACGCCGCCGGAGGCAACCTGAGCGCGCGCGTCGACGACCTGATCTGCCTCAGCCCGCGCTATGCCGGCAGCAGGAAGCAGTGGAACCTGAAGCCCGAAGACGTGCTGGTCGTCGATATGGATGGCAACATTCTGGTGGGTGACGGCGAAATTTCGCGCGAAAGCAAGGTACACCTGCGCCTGCATCGCGAGTTTGGCGAATATGGGACAGGCGTCATTCACGCGCATGCCCGCAACGTGCTGGTCTTCGCTGCCATGTCTCGCTCGATGCCCCCGGTGCTGGAAACAACGCGCAAGTTCGGAACCGTGCCCTGCATTGATTACGCGCCGGCCCATAGCGACAAACTGGCTGAGAATGTCGCCAACGCCATCCGCCCGCAGGTGGAGCGCATTCGCAAGCAGGCTGCCGGCGTCATCGCCCCGTGGCATGGCGTGTTCTGCATCGGCAAGGACCTCGACGCGGCTTTCGACGCGGTGGAACGCTTTGACACTAACGCTTACATCATCATGATGGGCAAGCTGCTTGGCCAGAGCGACCTGCTCGCCGCCGAGCGCGAAGCGATGGAAAACGCCTGCGCCCATTTCACGGAATAGGCCATGATCGTCACGGTCACGGCCAACACGACAATTGATCTCAACGTCTTCATCCCGGAGCTTGTGCCGAACACCACCATCCGCGCCGGTCGTACGCTGCAGAGCATGGGCGGCAAGCCGACCGACGCCTCATGGATTCTCGGCGAGCTGGGCATTCCAAGCCTGGCGCTTGGCTTTGCCGGCGGCCCGACCGGCAAAAAAGTCGAGGCCATGCTGCTCGCCCGCGGAGCGCAGCCGGACTTCATCTGGGTTGAAGGCGACACGCGCATCAATGTCGTCATCGTGGACGAGGCGAACCACACACATACCACCATCACCACGACGACCATGGAGATTGCGCCTGAGCAGGTCGATGCCCTGCGCGAGCGCTATCTGGCCGCGCTCGACGGCGCGTCATGCGTGGTGCTGGGCGGAACGCTGCCGAAGGGGCTTGAGCCATCGTTCTACAGCGATCTGATCGGTCTGGCCCGCGCGCGTGCCATTCCGGTCATCTTCGACGCCGCCGAGCCGAACCTGAGCGCCGGGTTGCAAGCCGGCCCAACCTATATCAAGCCCAATCGTGACGAGCTGCAACAGGTGACGGGGAAAACGATACATTCTCTGGACGACGCATACCATGCCGGTCGCGCCCTGTATGAGCGCTATGGCGCGTCGCCTGTCATTACGCTCGGCGGCGAGGGCGCACTTGCCGTCCTGCCCGACCGCGCCTACCGCATTCCGCCGCTGCAAGTGGAAGTCGTCAGCCCGGCGGGCGCGGGCGATGCCGTGCTGGCGGGTCTGGCGGCGTCCATCGAGCGCGGGCAGCCGATTGAGGAGGGGTTGCGGCTGGGCGTGGCGGCGGCGACCGCCGTACTGCTGATGCCCGGCACTGCCGATTGCCGCCGCGAAGACGTCGATCGCTTCCTGCCGCAGGTTGAACTGATCCCGTATCCGTGAGCCGGGGATTTTTGCTAGTCATCCAGCAGGTGAATGACGATGCTGGATATGAAGCGAAATCCCGCGCCGAGCAGCAGCACCGTGACCAGCGGGATACCTGCATTTGCCAGCGCGCTGCCGATCATCGGTCCGGCGATCATGGCGAAATAGGTCGTCTGGCTATAGGCGGCGGTCGAGCGGGTTTCGGCGGCAGTATGTTGCGTTAGATAGCCGTAGAGGCTGATGCTGACAATGGTCCAGCTTGCCCCGCCGAGCGCCGCTGCCGGCAGGGTGAGATATAACGACTGGCTCTGGGAAAGAATCAGCGCTTCGGCAGCCATCATGAAAATGGACAGAGCGAGCATTTCACGGTTGCCGAAACGCTTGACGAGATGGCTGGTGAGCAGGGCGACGCCAACGGACGTAACCAGCCGCACAAGCGAGTAGAGGGCCATGAACGACTCGCCCGCGCCCATCTCCTCAACCAGCCGCAGCGGAATAATCGCTCGCAGGGAATAGTGCGCGATATAACTGATGAGCGCGGCGATTGCGACGTGCTGGAAGCCGCGCGTGCGCCACGGCGATACAGCGCTGCGGTGTGGGTCGGCTGCCGGATGGTCTATGACCTTTTCCGGCAGCGCTGTCTGCACGCGGCTGATATGCCAGAGACTCATCAGCACCAGAACGAACGCGACCGCGTACATGATCTGGTAGCTTTGCGGAAATGCTGCCTGTTCCAGCCAGAAGCCAAAGGCCAGACCGCTGACACTGGTAGCGACGTTTTGGGCGATCGAGCGGCGGCTGACGAGATCGGTCAGATGGCCATCGCCTACTGCCTCGCGCCACATCACCGGATTGATGACCGCGACGATGCTTTGCGGAATGGCCGGCAGCGTGACCGAGAAGATCAGCCATGGCACTTGCAGCGGCTGGGGCAGGAATGGCGTGAAGATCAGCAGCAGAAAGGTAAACCGGCGGCCCAGTGACGGCAGCAGAATGGCCTGCACGGTGTCGCTACTGCGCTGTCGCCACCAGTCTCCTGCCCACGTCGATAGCATCAGCACGACCGCCGGAATTGACTCCAGCAATCCCAGTTGCAGCGGCGTTGCGCCCAGCCGAATGGCGAAGACCGAGAGGAACTGGCTCGTCGTCACCACGGCGATGCCGAACCAGATGCTCTCCATGACCAGGTGATTGAAGTTATTGCGTTCGCGCGGGCCGATGCTGTCGGAGATTATTGTCATGTACTGGCCCCATCCAGGCGGAGAATGCTTGATTTTCGCTATAGCTGCTAAAAGACTTCATAACATTTAACCGGACAATCAACCGGAAATGAAGTCCCAACCGCAGCTCTGAAAAATGCCTAAGGAACCTGTCAGTGCCCTCAATCACAGAAGGCTGGATATGTCGCCAGCAGATCGGGCATGTCGGAACAGATGGCGTCCACGCCGAGGGCGCGCAGGGCGGCAATTTCTGAGGGGCGTTCTTCATGCCAGCAGACGATGCCCAGCCCGGCGTCGTGCACGCGCTTGATCCATTCCGGCGTCAGCAGTTTGTGCGGCTCCATCGCGCGCCGTTCCCAGCACGGGTGCACGTAATCGCATTGGACCGACTTGGCCAGCGCAACCGGGTCGACATTCGTCGCGCCGAACAGGATCGAAGTGAACAGGTTCGGCTCCATTGCCTTGATGTCTGCCACCCATGTGGCGACGAACGAGCCGGCGATGCTGTATTTCAGCAGCCCGTAGCGCTTAAGCGTTTCCAGAATTTGCGGCGTTGTCTCTAGATTGACCTCTTTGATGTCGAGGTAGAGGCCTAGTTGCAATTCGTGGCAGATCGCCGCCACTTCTTCGAAGGTCGGCACTCTGGCCATGCCTTCGGGCGTGATGGCGTACAGTTCTTCCAGCGTCAGGTCAGACACCGCGCCGTTGATGCCGTAGACACGCTTCAGCGTCTGGTCGTGAGTGACAACCGCCACGCCGTCGGCGGTGAAGCGAATGTCAACCTCGACCAGATCGGAACCCATTTCCGCCGCCTTGCGAAAGGCATCGAGCGAGTTTTCGGGCGCGTAGGCCGAAGCGCCGCGATGCGCGATGTTGTACAGGTGTTGCCTGTTAGGCGGAAGCGTTCGCACCAGTTCGTCGGCCCACCAGGCGACTCGCTGTGGAATCCACGCTTGTAACTGCGCCCACGGCACATGAACGACCGACTCGAGATCGAAAACCTTGTTGTACTCAAATGACGGCTCAAACGCATGGCATTGGAGGTAGCTGTGAACGGCGCGGTTCGCCAGCGGCGTGCGGCTGGCGATCTTTCCCTCAAAGAGCGGAGTGACGAGAACGCCCATTCGCCCCGCTTTCGGGCCACAGCTCTGGCGCGTGCGCGGCGCGCGTTCCAACAGCCAGGCCGGCGATGGCGCGAAAGCATGTTTGCCGGATTCGGAATAAACGGTCACTCGCCCGTGTTCCATCGGCGGGTTGCCGTTTTCGTCCACCATCGGGTGCAGGCCGCCGTGCCAGCTTGCTTCGCTCGCGATTACGTTGTCATTCTCGTCGAGCCAGACCCAGATATGTTCCAGTTCGTACAGATGCTGGATGTCCCAGTCCCACCAGATCGCGTATTCGATAACGGTCTTTGCCTCGCCGTTCAGCGTGATGTCACGCGGAAACGACGGCGACGGCCCGCTGTCACGGAACACGGTGTAGCCGACAACCGACGGCATGAACGGCTCGCGGGTGTCGAAGCGGATGCGCGGCGCGTGGCGTAAGGCGAGTGCGTAATCGTCAGGATCGGGAATGCTCTGGTCAAGCGTGTTCAGGCCATCGTTATGTGCGATCATGTGTGCCATTTCTTTCTAAGCG
>QGUR01000438.1 GCA_003242205.1 Chloroflexota bacterium
GCAGATAGTAGAGCGGCGGGTTGTTCTCATGCTGGCGCTGTTCCGACAGGCGCGCGAGCACCGCGCCGGGGGACGTATCGCCGTCGATGGCTCCGGCGTAGTACAGCGACCACCATTCGTCATACCAGATGGCATCGGCGTTCAGGCCGCGCATGCCGAGCGCCGCGACCAGCAGCGCCAGCGCAATCCAGACCCGGTGAGCGTATTTGTTCATGCAAATCAGGCTGGTGGAAGCCGGAGCGACGCCGTCATCAACCGTTGGTTCTGACCGGCGTTTGTCGAGCCGGCTAGCCTTCGAGAATCTCCAGATTGGCGAAGCTGGCTGCCAGCGTCTTCGTGACCTTATTGGCGAAAATAACCGTCACTTCTTCGTCGTCGCCGTAGCGCCGGCTTTCGATCACCATGCCTTCGCCGAATTTGTGATGCCGCACGCGCATCCCGCTTTTGTATTTGAGCGGTTTGGTGGTTTGCGGAAACGAGATGATTTTCGCGCGCGACCCGGACGACGCGGGCGCGTCCCACGTTACCTGTCGCTGGTAGGCCTGACGGTCGCGGAGGCTGGACATCCCGGCGGACACGCCTTCCGTCAGGTCGGCGGGAATATCGCACAGAAAGCGCGATGGCACGCCGGGAATGCTGTCGCCGTAGAGCGTGCGCCGGAAGGCATAACACAGGTAAACGCGGTCTTTGGCGCGGGTCAGGCCCACATACATCAGCCGCCGTTCTTCCTGCATGGCGTCGGGATCGTCGAACGAGCGCGCGTGCGGCAGCAGGCCTTCTTCCAGCCCGGTGATGAAGACGACCGGGAATTCCAGACCTTTGGCGGCGTGCAGCGTCAGCAGCGTGACCTGATTGGCGTCCTCAAGCAGTGTGTCGACATCGGCCACCAGCGCGGTATCGGCCAGAAAATCATTCAGGTCCAACTCGCGAGAGTCGGCGATGTTGTTACGAAGCTCGTTGATGTTCTCCAGCCGCTCGGCGACTTGCTCCGGCGTGTCGCTGATGGAATGCACGTAGAGGTTATAGCCGATGCGCGCCGTGATTTCGTCGAACAGCGCCAGCAGGTCATTCTCGGCCAGCATGTCGCGCCACTCGGCCAGCATACGCCCGAACTCGGCAAAGCTTTTGGCGGCTTTCGGCGCCAGCGGCGATGCCTCGCCGTTGGCCAGCGCCTGCAATGCGTCCCAGATGCTGTCGCCGCGCTGCAATACCCACGTACGGAAGGTTTCCAGCGACTTCGCGCCGATGCCGCGCCCCGGCACGTTGATCACGCGCTCGAAGCTGACCGTATCGTTCGGGTTGTTGACCAGTCGCAAATACGCCAGCAGGTCGCGGATTTCGCGACGGCGGTAGAACGCTACGCCGCCGACCAGTCGATAGGGAACGCCTGCCTTGACGAACGCTTCTTCCAACGACCGGGACTGTGCGTTCGTACGGTACATCACGGCAATGTCCCGGTAGTCATATTCCCGGCGGCGTACCATTTCGAGAATGCGCTGGGCCACGTAATCGCCTTCGTCGCGCTCGCTGTAGGCTTCGTAAATCGTTACCAGCGGGCCGGATGTACGTTCGGTGAACAGCGCCTTGCGCGTGCGGTTGGTGTTCTTGTCGATCACGGCACGCGCCGCGTCGAGCACAATCTGGGTCGAGCGGTAATTCTGTTCCAGCAGGATCACCCGCGCGTTGGGATAATCCTGACGGAATTGCAGCACGTTGCGGTAGTCCGCGCCGCGAAAGGCGTAAATGCCCTGATCTTCGTCGCCGACGACAAAGATATTGTTCTGGGGCAGGCCGAGGATTTGCACCAGACGATACTGCGCCATATTGGTGTCCTGAAACTCATCGACCAGGATGTGTTCCAGACGGCGCTGCCAGCGCTCGCGCACGCTATCGGCCGATTCCATCAGCAGCACGGTTTGCATCAACAGGTCGTCGAAATCCATGGCGTTGTTTTCGACGAGCAGCTCCTGATAGCGGCGGTACACGCGCCCGGCAATCTCTTCAAAATAATCGCGGCTGACGTATTCGTCCGGCCTGACAAGTTCGTTCTTCCACATCGAAATCTTGTTCAGCACGCGGCCCGGCGTGAATTTCTTGGCATCCAGATCGAGGTCGGCCAGCGCGCGTTTGACGACTGCCTGCTGGTCGTCGGTGTCATAAATGGCATAGTCACGGTTATACGACGTGTAATCGGCCTCGCGGCGCAGCAGGCGGGAGCAGATGGCGTGAAACGTGCCAATTTGCAGACCATCGAGTCGCCCGCCGAGGAGGTTCTCGACGCGCCCGCGCATTTCGGACGCGGCCTTGTTGGTAAAGGTTACGGCCATGATGTTATAAGCCGG
Source organism: Chloroflexota bacterium (assembly GCA_003242205.1). GTDB lineage: Bacteria > Chloroflexota > Anaerolineae > Aggregatilineales > Phototrophicaceae > ZC4RG36. The sequence goes on from QGUR01000438.1 coordinate 2,343, forward strand.
AACGCCCATTTCCTGAATCAGATAGGCAATCCGGTGCGTCAGCACGCGCGTCTTGCCGCTGCCCGGCCCCGCAAGCACCAGAACCGGGCCGTCGCCTGCCGTCACGGCTTCACGCTGCTGCGGGTTGAGGCCGTTGACCAGATTTGTCATTCGAGCGTTGCTCCACGTTTGGCTGAAGTTACGAAGTGCGAACAATTGTACCAGACAAGTCAGTTGCGCTGGCACACGTGACTCGAATTTCACCAGCCTGAACGCAGGAGGAAAACGGCATTACCCGGCGCTTTTCCCGGAAGCGGACGGGCCGGATGCCGGGGAAACGGCTGCCGGCAGAATGGTTTGGCCCCCTCCCCAGGAGACGGCGTTCTTTCCCGGGGAGGGGCGTTGAAGAGGGGAGATTACAGAATCGGCGGGTTTGGCGAGCGCTTGATGAACTGGCCTCCACCGTTTGTGCCGAGCCACTGGTCGCCGTCGACAATCTTCCTGCCGCGCAGATAAACCTGCACCGGCACGCCGCGAACTTCCATGCCCTCGTAGACGTTGTAGTCGCAGCGCATGTGGTGCGTTTCCGCGCTGATGATGTGCGTCTTTTCCGGATCCCAGACGAGAATATCGGCGTCGGAGCCGATGGCAATCGTGCCCTTCCGGGGATACATGCCGAAGATCTTGGCCGGGTTGGTCGAGTTGAGT
>QGUR01000117.1 GCA_003242205.1 Chloroflexota bacterium
TTCCTGCCGGCGGGCGACATCGCGCAGCAGGAGCAGGGACGCCAGCGCCAGCCCCAGACTGATGGCCGTCAGTGCCGGATCGTATTGCAGCATCAGCAGGGTATAGACGGCGAACAGCGCGAGGTTGACCGCGCCGTTCACGAGGTCCGCCGACAGCGCCTGCGCCAGCCGTTCGTTCAGCCGGACGCGATAGGCGAGGTCGCCGGCCGAACGCTGGTCGAAGAAGCGCAGCGGCAGGCTGAGCGCGTGGCGCATGAAATCGCGCGCCGAATCGAGCGCCAGTCCGGTTTCCAGCGCCAGCAGCAAACGGCGCTGCCCCCATACCAGCAATGCTCGCGCGGCCAGCGCCAGCGCCATCCCGGCCAGCAGCGCCGCAAGCGCGTCGCTCGTGGCGGCCAGCACCTCGTCGACGAACACCTGCAGAAACAGCGGGGTGAGAACGCCCGGCACGAGCAGCAGCAGGCTGGCGATCAAGCCCGCCAGCGCCGTCCATTTCGCGCTCCACAGCCGGTTCGCCAGCGTGCGTACCAGCGATGGCTCCCGGCCACCAGAGCGAAAATCGGGACCGGGCTGCATTTGCAGGACAACGCCGGTAAACGCCCGGTCGAACTCGTCCAGCCCGACCGCCCGCGGGCCGGTCGCCGGGTCGTTAATGAACACGCAGTCGTGGCCGGCCCCCTCAAAAACGACGAAATGGTTGAAATTCCAGAACAGAATCGACGGGCGCGGCACGGCCAGCAGTTGTTCGAGCGTCTCCCGGCGCAGGCCCCGCGCCTCCAGCCCGTAGGCCCGCGCCGCCCGCACCAGATTCAAAGCGTTGCAGCCGTCGCGGCTGACGCCACAGGCAACCCGCAACTCATCAACCGGAACACGGCGGCCAAAACTGGCCAGCACGATCCAGAGCGCGACCGCGCCGCATTCCGCCGCTTCCATTTGCAGGCGCGTTGGCGTGCGCGTGCGCCCGGCGTGGGGCCGCCGCAAAGCCAGCCGGGCCGGAGCCAGCCACCCGGAGAGTGCGCCGGGGACAAGCGCCGTCACTTCGGCGGCCGCATCGTGCGCCGGGGCCTGCGCGCGCTGTTCGAGAGCGGCCCGGCGAAAAAGGGAACCCGTGTCCGTCATCGGCGAGCGCGTCATGGCGATCAAACCGTTTCATGGCCGGAAATAGAACAAAGCCCAGCGATCAGGCTGAGCTTTTTTTGTCGATCCTGATGTATCGCTTTGGTCGGCAAGCCGGGCAGAAACCGGCTTGATCCCGGCGGTTCAGCCTTACCTGCGACCGAAGAAGCAGGAGAGAATGGTAACGTCACCGGGCGAAGCGTTGCCGCCCCCGTTACCCCGCTGGCCGCGCTTCCCGGAATCGTTGCCACGGTTGCCGCCCTTGCAGCCACCGGCAATGTTACGGAGTGTTTCTTCCGACAGGTCGTCCCAGTTGTCATCAGCCACCGGATGCAGCGATGTCTGGTCGTTGATGGCCATTATTACCTCCAGATGATAAAGACAGTGCGTGAATGGCGCGCGGCATTTATTCTTTGTCAATCTTATAACTGGCTTTTGGCAAATGAAGCATTAAGATTTTCCCGGCAGGCCCAGCAAAAATCCGGCGATCTGCGGCTCGGCATAGCGGTCGATGCCGGTGGCGCGGGCAAACAGGTCCGGCTCGGCTGTGCCGAGCGCGCATGGAGCCAGCCCGAGATCGGTGGCGACCAGATACAGCGTCTGCATCAGCGCGCCGGTGTCTTCCAGAATGAGCGTCAGCGCCGCGCCGGCATAGCGCCAGACGACCCGCGCCATGCGTGCCGTGATCGCCAGCGTCGCCTGCGGGCGGGCGTCGCTTTCCCCGGTGAACGAGGCGCAGAGCGCGGCGAAGGTTCGCAGCGTTTCGGCGTCGGCGTCGAGGCGCTCAAGCTGGTGCGCTTCCGAGCGGTAGTGATAGACGCCGAATTCCAGCGCTTCGCAGTTGCCGGCGATGACATACAGTTCCAGCGGATAGAGCGCCCCCGCCGATGGATACGGGCGGCGCGTCGCTTCGTAGGCTCCATCGTCGCGCATGGCGGTCACGCGCGCGGCCCGGTAGAGAAACGCGCCCAGCAGCGAGAGCGGCAGCGGCGCGTCGTCATACTGCCGCACGGATTGCCGCGCCGCCAGCACGTCCGCCAGCCGCCGGCTAGAGTGCTGGCCCGCGCTGTCTGCCGGCAGCGAAATCAGCGCTCCGCCCGCGCGAGGTTTGAGGGTTGGGGCCGGATCCGGCGACGGGGTGGCTTCATCGCGCTTCAGCATGTGGAACGCCAGATCATGAACGCTCCACACGCGCAGGGCGGCGTCGGCTTCTTCAGCGGTCTCGCCGGAAGCGAGAACCTCGGTCAGCAGCCCGGCCTCGCACAGCAGGCGGCGCAGCGATTTTCCGGCCTCGTCAGCAGGCTCGCGCGCTTCCAGCGACGGCAGTAGCGCCAGCGCGTCAGCGCTCAGCAGCGCGCGTTCCCCGGCGGTCGGCGCTTCGACGACGAAACCGGCGTCCACGCGGCGAACGAGCGCAAAGCGCGACAGCCGGTAGCGGCGCGCCGGATCATAGCCGGCCGGCGTCCCCCACGGGCGTGCCGGAACGATTCGCGCGTATTCGCGGCCCTCCACCACCAGCGTGGCGGTAACCAGCCCGCGCGCGCGCAGCGCCTGCAGGCAGCCTTCGACCAGCTCCCGCTCGGCCCGATCGCTCAATTGCATGGCTTGCTGGCTCAGCCCTGGCCCGGCGAGCTGTTGCAAAGCGGCGGAGATAGCGGGCGTCCCCGGCAGGCGCAGGCGAACGCCGGGAGCGATCACGCCGCAATAGCCTTCTCCGGCGTCGGCCAGCCGCGCATTGTGCAGTTGCCATCTCAGTTCGACCTTCATCCGCCGCTACCATCCGTTCGCGTGGCGATTGCGTATCCGGCGCGTTAGCCGTGCAGCTTCCGCGCCTGATTTCATCTTAACGCGCGGATCGCGGCGCGAGCGTAAGCGCTGGCCCGTCAATCCATGCGCGAAAGCTGCCGAACGGCCGGGTTCGCGTTACAGTTGGGGGAAATACCAGATGCGGGAGAGACACGCCATGGACGCCGATCAGTCGCTGCGAAACCATCTGTTAAATCTGCTGGACGGGCGCGGAGCGCGCATGCCGTTTGAAACCGTGATCGCCGATTTTCCGGAGATGAAGATCAATACCGCCGCGCCCAACGTGCCCTACACGTTCTGGCATTTGCTCGAACATCTCCGCATCACGCAGTGGGACATCCTCGATTACATGCGGAATCCCAACTATACGTACATGCGCTGGCCCGATGACTACTGGCCCCCGCGCGACGCCGTGGCCGATATGGCGATGTGGAACCGCAGCGTGCAGCAGTTCCGCGACGATCTGGAGGCCATTCGCGATATCGTGCGCGATCCCAACATCGACCTGCACGCGCAGATTCCGCATGGCGAAACCGGGCACACCTACCTGCGCGAAGTGCTGTTAGTCGCCGATCATAACGCCTACCACATCGGCGAGATGGGCATTCTGCGCCAGATTATGAACGCCTGGCCTGAAAGCCGTTCTGAGGGCGAATAATTGCCATAACCTCGATCAAATGCGCTAATTCGGGCTTCGCACCAATGCTTTCACTTGCCTTTGGAACATATGTTCTATATGATGGGACTATGTTCGCAATGCGGAGCCAGCTCATGAGTTTCACGGTCGAGGAATTGTACGTTCTGGCGTGGTATCGCGCGCTGGCCTCGCTGCAACAGGTGGCGCTGCAGTGCCGGCTTATGTCCGGGGAGCGAGGTTGTTGGGCTTACGATGATGCGACCGAATGGTCAACGGCGATGCGGACCAGTTCCTTGAAGTCGCCACGACGGAAAGCCGACAGCAGTTTGCGCTCCATGGCCGTCAGATCCCGTTCCTGCAGGTGGCTTGTCGGGTCGTCCACCAGCCCCAGCAGCCAGTCGGTCGTCACCTCAAGCTCCCGCGCCAGACGCACCAGTACTTCCGGCGTCGGGTCGGACTTGCCGTTTTCGTACTTGTTCATCTGGCTCTGGCCGAAACCGAGACGTTCGGCCAGTTCGTCCTGGGTCAGTTGGCGCTTGCGGCGCATTTCCCGCAGGCGGTCGCCGCGGAAAATCTTCTTTCGTTCGCGCATTTTCCTACCTCATTGGATAAGCAGAGTCTAACCGAAACCAGGTAGCCACACAATTGTCTGTTAGCGGTTAGCGCTTGCTACCCAACAAGGCAGGCGTTGTTTTGTTTGCGCGGCGGTATGCCTTGTTGGGTATCTCAATCATACCGCTAACTGGAGCAGATTTCGAAGCGCAGGCAGGAACACTGGAGGAGTAAAGATGGGGCGACCGAAACGACGCGCGTGGGACTGGTGGGCGAATCCGCGTCTGTGGTACGACGACGAGGAACCCGGCATCGTCGACCGCCCGGCGGAACGCGCCGCGATTCGCTGTGTCCGGCGTCAGGCGGCGCGGCGCAGGCTGTTACTGCTGCGGCTGATCGTCGCGCTCGAACGCTGGTATCACGACCATCACCCGCAGGTCAGCCCGTTCGTCCGCATCCACCTGATCGCGCGGCGGCTGGATATGACGCCCTATCAGGTGAGCGATGCCCTACAGGAGGCGGCGCAGTTGATGGACGCGGGTGTATTCTAGGCGAACGGGGCGCGGCAGGCGCATTTCGACGGTGGCGCGCAGGGCATCATGGTTCGAGCCGTTGCGCGCGGCAGGGCCAACGCCGCTCCGGGCGGCGGTGATAATCAGGCGCAGGAGGGGGGTCATGTGAACCGCCTTTCTCTGGCTGAACGCGCTGAGGATATGCACCCAGTCTATGCATATCGAACGGCGGCAGCATCCAACGGCGGGCGGAAAAGCCGTACGACGTTTGGATGAGAAGGCCTGCGTTTTGCGCCAGCGCCGGGCTGGCCTACAATAACGGCACGCCGTTTGTCGCCGCGAACAGAGGAGCCAAGCCGGATGACAGTTACCCATGCGCCCTATCGACGTGAGGCCGCTGCCTGGGCCGCCAGCGTGCTCGGCGATAACTGCCTGATTCTGGACACCGAAACGACCGGCGTGATGCGTAACGACGAGGTTGTTTCCATCGGGCTGGTCGACGCGAACGGGACGGTCGTGCTCGATACGCTGGTGAAGCCGAGCCGTCCGATTCCGTGGCAGGCAACGCGCATTCACGGCATTACCGACGCCGACGTCGAGAACGCGCCCACCTTCCGCGAAATCCATCCCCTGCTGGCGGACGCGGTCGCGGGGCGTCCGCTGGTGGTTTACAATCTGGCGTTCGACCTACGCGTCCTCGACCACTGCTGCCGCAGCCACCGCGTTTCCCCCATCGAGCCGGCCTCGACCCACTGCGCGATGAAGTGGTATGCCCGCTTCTACGGAGCGAGCAACGGCTACGCGCGCGGCTTTCGCTGGCACAAGCTGACCGCCGCCTGCGAGCATTTCGGCATCGACGTGGTCGCGGCGCACTCGGCCGTCGGCGATTGCCTGCTGACGCTTCAGGTGCTGCGCTGCATGGCCGCCGCCCTCGACGAGGCCGTTTGAAGCATTACGCTTCGCAAGGCGCTGCTTAATTCTTTCAGGTGGTAGACTGGTAATCGACGGCGCGGTGGGGCTACTAACGCGCCGTTTTTCATTTCCGTATCCCAATAACCTCATGGACGGCGAGTTCTCCCAAAGGTCATGCCTGTCGACTTCAGGCAGCATCTTCAGGTCCTGAACAAGCAGGGCCGGCTGGTCCCCTATCGCGAAAACGACAACCAGCGCGCGCTTACCCGCGATACCAGCCGGCGCATTCTGGTGCTGAAGGCCCGGCAGATCGGCATCAGCACGGCCATTCAGGCGCGTTTCTTCCTTGAGGCCATGCAGGGCGGCGTGCTCATCGCCGTGCTGGCCCATGACGCCGCGACCACGGCGAAGCTGCGGCGCATGAGCGACCGTTTCTACGACCTGCTGCCGAAGGATATCCGGCCCCGGATGAACCAGCACAACGCGACCACGACGGTCTATGCCAGCGGAGCCGAGGTCACATTCGCCACGGCGGGAAGCCTGAATATCGGGCGCGGCGGAACTTATACCCGTGTGCATGGCAGCGAGGTCGCCTTCTGGAAGGACGCTTCGGCGACCATGGCGGGCCTGCTGCAGGGCGTGCCCAACGACGGCACGATCATTCTGGAAAGCACGCCCAACGGCGCGCAGGGCTGGTTTTACGAACGCTGCATGGAGCATCTGGACGGCGACAGGGCATGGTCGCTGCACTTCTTCCCATGGTGGACGGAGCGCGGTTATCGCCTGCCGTTGGAACCAGGCGAAACCCTGACCTATACCGACGAAGAGGCGCAACTGGCCCGCAGTCACGGGTTATCGCCCGAACAGATCAAGTGGCGGCGCGGCAAAATGCGCGAACTGCGGCATCTGTTCGCGCAGGAATATCCCGAAGACGCGCGCGCCTGTTTCCTGCTGTCCGGCAATGGCTATTTCGGGCCGCTGACCGGCGTGTATACCGCGCCCGATGGGGCCGAGCCGCAAACGGGGCATCGCTATGTCGCCGGGCTGGACTTCGGGCAGGCGAACGATTACACCGTGCTGTCGGTACTGGACGCGACCGCCAACGTGCAGGTCCACCTGCTGCGGCTGCACCGCCTGCCGTGGGCCGAAATGCGGCGGCAGATCATCGACGTCTGCCGCCACTGGCGCGTGCGCGGCGTCTGGGCCGAGGCGAACAGCATCGGCGGGCCGAATATCGAGGCGCTGGTCGCCGCCGGTTTGCCCGTTCACCCTTTCAGCATGACGAGCATCACCAAGCCGAAGCTGATGGCGCAGCTGCACGAGGCGCTGAATACCGGCGTGCTGAAGCTGCTCGACCGGCCCGAACAGCGGCGGGAAATGGCGGCGCTTCAGGCACAGCAGACCGCGATGGGACACTGGACGTTCGCCGCGCCACCGCCGGAGCACGACGATATCGTCATCGCCAACGCGCTGGCGTGGCATGGCGCGCTGGTGGGCGTTGATTTCATCCTGTTTGAAGTGTGAGCGCGGCGCAAAAACGGGGCAAAAAAGGGATCGAGCATTGCCCGATCCCTTTTTGCTTCTCGCAACCAGCGGCGTTTACCGGCTGCACGTCCCGACTGAGAAGCTGAAGCTATAGCCGGGAGCGGTGAAGAGCACGTTGCCATCGCTGAAGACGGTGAGCACCATGTTGCCGTCGCCGAACACGCTGTCGGAGCCACTGTTCAGGTCCGCGCCGGAGACGCTGTACAGGTGGTAGCCCTCGCCGTCGCGAATGGCCCAGACGGCCACGCCGCCGTCCTCCGTGCAGTAGAGCGCTGCAGGCGCGGCAAGGTCCATGTAGTTGATACGCCCATCCCGGATGCCGCCGCTGACGACGATTTCGCGCAGCACGTCTTCAGGCTTCTCACCCGTATGCTCGATGATCAGACGGATCAGGTTTTCCAGTTGCTGGATGTTCATCCACGCGAAAGTCTGGCCGCGGAAGGTGAGCGTGCCCGTGCCGTCGTTGCTGGTCGAGGCCAGCGCCGTGGCGAAATCGCTGATGAGCTGGTCGTACTCGTTCTGATCTTTCGTCTCAAATTTGAAGATCAGTGTGTTGAAGCCGCCCTGCCCATCGATCAGCAGATAATTGTCCGGGCCGCCATGCGCGCCGTTCTTGAGCACGAACGTATCATCGCCATCGAGGCTGCTGTTCCCGGACGAAGAATCGCCGTAGACCGTGCCACGAACCTCGCCGTCGATGATCAGCGTATCGTCACCGGCGTTACCTTCCACATCGGTATTGGCGATCCCGGTATGCACCAGCTTGTCGTTACCCGGCCCGCCTTCGAGGTCATTCTGGATGAACCCGCTGTTTATCAGCGTGTCATGACCTTCGCCACCGTTCATGTCGTGCTTGATTTCGCCGGTGTTGACCAAGTAATCGTTGCCGTCCGATCCGAACATGCTTCGTTGAATGACGCCGTGGTTGGTGAGCGTATCATCGCCCGTGCCGCCATTCAGGTCGCGCCCGATGACGCCGGTTTCCTCGTTGATGATGTTGTCGTTGCCCTCATCGCCCTGAATGTTATTCGCGACCGTGCCGCTGTTGACGATCGTATCGTCGCTACCGTTGCCGTTAATCGAATTGGCGTCACCGGTATTGACGACCGTGTCCCGACCATCGCCGGCATTGATGTCATTAACCGTGCCGTGATTGTGGATCGTGTCGTCGCCCGCGCCGCCGTTCATGTTTCCACCGACCGTGCCATTGTTGGTGATGGAGTCGTTGCCGTTCTGTCCGCCGAGCTGGCCGGTGATCGTGCCGTTGTTGGTGAGCGTATCGTCACCATTACCGCCGAGCACGCTGTTATCGACGGTCACGCCGTCATTGATCGTGACATGATCGTCGCCGCCGCTTGCTTGAAGCTGATCGGAACGATCCGTATCGCAGACGATTATGTCATCTCCACTCGTACCATTGGGGCAATCCGCCGCCACTGGCCAGATAACAAGGAGAGAGAAGAGTAACGATACAAGCGCTATCCTCTTCATACTGCGCAGTCCTTTCATGTGACTTTATTATGAATTTTAACCGGACGAACGCTGCTAGCTGAATGTGGCCTAAGTACCATTTCGCCGATTTTTTACGTTTTTCAGGAGGCGTGTGTGACGACGTTCCTGCTCACTCAGGCGGCCAAAGCGCTGCGGCTGGACGCGCTCGGAGGCAACGGCTGGCAGCCGTTTGGCGAGCCGCTCGACGAATCGGACGTGGCGCGGCGCTATGAGGACACGCCGTGGTTTCGCCGCGGCGTGGACGTGCGCTGCGAGGCGCTGGCGGCGCTGCCGTATGCTTTTTACGACGTTTCCACCGGGGAAGCGCTCGAACCGGGCGTGCTGCCACCCCTGCCGTTCGATCTGGAGCTTGAGGCGCTGCTCAATATCATCGAGGGCTGGCTAACGCTGTATGGCGCGGCTTATCTGTACAAGGGCTACAACGCCGCGGGCGTCCTGCGCGAGCTGCGCCCCATTCACCCGCTGACGGTGACGCCGCGTTACAGCGCTGCGCGCGGCGTTGACCACTTCGAGCGGCGGGCCGGTGAAACAATGTTAATCCTATCTCCGGTCGAACTGGCGTATATCTGGCTGCCCTCCAGGCGCAGCGAGGTCGGCCCCGGCGTCGCGCCCGCGCGGGCGGCTCTGGCGGCCGCCAACCTGCTCAACAGCGCCGACGAATTCGGCCAGATGTACTTCCAGAACGGCGTCATCGCGCCTGCGCTGGTCACGCTGCCGCCCGGCCTGTCGGAGACGGAAACGCGCCGTCTGGAAACATGGGCGCAGCGCACCATGAGCGGTCTGAAGAAGGCTTTTCACGTGCTCGGCGTATCGGCGGAGGTCAAGGTCAACAGTCTGGGCCAGCAGGTTCCGCTGGGCGATCTGGCCCTGCCCGCGCTGACGGACAAGAAGCGCGAGGATATTGCCACCGTCTTCGGCGTGCCGCATTCCATTCTGTTTTCCAACGCGGCGACCTATGCGACGGCGCGGCAGGACGACCTGCACTTTTACGACAAGACGATCATTCCCGAAGCGCGGCGCATCGAGCGGGCGCTGAACCGGCAGGTATTCATCCCGCTGGGCTGGCGTCTGTCGTTCAGGCCGGAACTGCTGGAAGTCTATCAGGCGCTGGAGGCGGAAAAGGCTGACAAGCTGGCGCTGTTGTATGACCGCGGCATCTACAGCCGCGAGGAAGTGCGCGCCGAACTCGGCGTGCGTTAGCCCCGGCGGTCGTGCCGGGTGTCGGTGGGCGTGGCCAGCCGGGTGAGCAGGCTGGTCGCGCCTTGAGTCAGCAGCAGGCGCAAAAGCTCGCCGCTCAGCCGTGCAATGGCCTGACGTGTGGCGGCATCGTCCGCAAGGCGCAGGCGGGCGCTTTCAAATCGGTCGGCGGGCACGATATTGTACGCGGGCCTGTCGTGCGGTTTGCCGGCCCCAAGCCGCTGCTCGCGCAGCGCGGCGATGTCCTGACGCAACTGGCGGATTTCGCCGGTCAACTGGTCGACCGTTTCCGGGTTGGCCAGCCCGCCGACAAACCGCCCGTACCACCACCGCGCGATTGCGAACGTGAGCGCGAAACCGCCCACTTCGAGGGCCGGCCCGGGCAGGAAGGCAAGCATGGGGGCCAGAATCGTGGCAAGCTGGTAGAACGCCGCGCCAACGGCATAGATCACAAAGACAAAAATGACGAAAGGCGCTTCGGCCCTGGCGCGGGCATAATACTGCCGGTAGCGGTCCATCGCTGCCTCCTGCGTTCGCTTTTCCTGACAGTGTATCAACCCCCGACCAACACGCCCCCCGCGAATCTGGGGGAACGGGCTGAGGCGCAGAACGCAAGTCTGGCCCCATAAACCGCGACTATCTCGTCATAGCCCGTCAACTCAGCAGCGACTTCTATCCGCCGTCCGAAGCGATGCGCGGCGGTGACGCCGGATTGTCGTAATGACGCCAGAAATGAAGTATGATAAATAGTAACGTTTTCAAAGGTAGCCAGACTGCGCCGGAGCCGGCGCGCGAGCTACCCGTAAAGGAGCAGACCATGGACGAGCTCGTGAAGTTAGTGGCCAGCAAGACAGGTCTTTCAGAAGATTTGGCGCGTACCGCCGTCAATACCGTGCTCGATTTCCTCAAACAGCGGCTTCCCGAACCGCTGGCCGGACAGATCGATAGCGTGATCGCCGGCGGCGGGGCGTCAACCGGCGGGCTGGGCGGCATCCTCGGCGGCCTCGGCGGATCGGGAAGAAAGTAGGCGCGGAACCTCATCCCTGTGGTTTCGTCCAACGTCGAAGAACAGGTTCTAGGGGGAGAAAGCGTCATCTTTTTCAGACGACGCTGCCGGCGTTCCGGCTCCCCTCTCCAAGAGCGACGCTTTTGGAGAGGGGCCAGGGGTGAGGCTTGAAACAATCCCCTTAATTCTTCACCCGCGTATAATCATGTATACAGTTGAAAACCCGCCTCGCGCGGGTTTTTTGTTGTCTGGTGACGGGAGGTGCGCTTGTTCGACCATCTGGACGCGGACGATGCCGGCGAGCACGATGACGACCGCGCTTTCTGGAACGAACTGCTGGACGGCTGGGTGCAGGCCGTCCCGCCAGCCGGGCGGCGTTTCGGCTGGTGGGCCGGGAGCGAGACGGATGACCTGAGCGAACGCCTGCGCCGCAACGGCGGTCGCCTGCCCGGCAGCGATCCACGCCTTTGACGCCCTGTACGGACGGACATACGAGGAACGCGCATTGACCGATGAACTGCTCGTGGCCTATGGCGGCGCGGTGAAGGCGCTCGGCGAAGGCCGCATCGGCGGCTATCTGGTGCGTTTCGGCGATCCGGCGCAGCCCGATCTCTCCGGCGATTTCTTCACTCGCACGACCGATTTCGACATTCAGGACGGCGACCGGGTGACGCTGTACTACAACCACGGCCTCGACCCGGTGCTGAAAAAACGCAAGCTCGGCTACGGCACGCTGCGCTACGACGACGCCGGTATCTGGATGGAGGCGCAGCTTGCCCTGCGCGACGAGTACGAACGGCGGCTGTACGAAGACGGCATTCTCGCCGGGCGCATGGGCCTGTCCAGCGGCACGCTGCCCCATCTGGTCGAACGCGAGCGCGTTGGCGGGGCAAACCGGATCAAAAGCTGGCCGCTGGGCAAGGACGCCTCGATCACGCCGACGCCCGCCGAGCCGCGCCTGCTGGTGATGTCGCTCAAAAGTCTGGCGGCGAGCCACGCCGCGCCGCAATTCCGCTTATCCGTTTTGCGTAATGAGGAGCCACCTGTGACGGAAACCACCTCCACGCCCGATCTCAATAGCGTCGCCGAACGCGTCGATGCGCTGAGCAGCACGCTCAACGAGTTCATGAAGCGCATGGAAGACAGCCCGGCGCTGCGCGGGGCCGGTTACTTCTCGGTCGATGGCGGGGCCGCCGACCGCAACGTGCGCTCTCTGGGCGACTTTCTCAAGGCCGTCCAGCGCGGCGATGACAAGCGGCTGCGTACGATCTACGGCAGCGTCAAGGCGCTCAACGAGGACAGCGGCGAGGCGGGCGGCTATCTGGTTCCCGCCGAATACAACGCCGAATTGCTCAAAATCGCGCTCGACCAGTCGCCCATTCTGCGCCGCGTTCGCCGCGTGCCGGTGCGCTCCAATACCGGCAAATATCCCGCGCTGGACAACTACCTGATTCCGGCGGCGGGCACGGGCCAGACGGCGGGCGCGGCGGGCATCAACCCGGCCAAACGCGCCGAAGGGGCCGCCTACAGCGAAACCGAGCCGGAGTTTCTCCAGATCGAGTGGCGCATCAACGACGCCATCAGCGGCTATACCAAAGTCACCAAGGAACTGTCGGCAGACAGCCCGGAGGCGATTGAAAGCCTGCTGCGAATGCTCATCAGCGTGGCCGACGCCGCCAAACAGGAATACTACGTGCTAC
>QGUR01000118.1 GCA_003242205.1 Chloroflexota bacterium
CGTCCAGCATGTCATCGACCCAGCGAAAATAGGCGTAGGAGCGAAAGGCGTCGGCTACACGGCAGCGGTCGACCAGCAAACGGATGGTATAGTAACTTTGTTTGCTGGCAGCTCTGGTGATACGTTGGCAAGGTCAGGTTCGCGCTCGCCAGCGCATGTTTCCGCCGGCCTGCCACTGGATACGCCGGAAAGGCGCGATGCTTCCGGCACGACCGCACGAGGTAACAAGCTGGTTTCCTTTCGCGTCCGGTTGCCGTTCGGGTGGCCGCGCGGAGGGGATGTGTAGAGCGGCTGCGTGACACGCCGTCTCGGAGCGGCTATGCAAGCAGATCGTATAACAGTCGCCATCGCCCGCTTAGTTACAAATGTAATCACGGCGGGTTACTGAAATCACCGGCTCATGGCCTGCAATTTGGAAATTCACCGTTGACTGAGCGGCGCTGGCGTGCTATTATTCGGCCCAACGATGCGGGGTAGAGCAGTGGTAGCTCGTCGGGCTCATAACCCGGAGGTCGTAGGTTCGAATCCTACCCCCGCTATCTTCTATGGTGATGTAGCTCAGCTGGTTAGAGCGACGCACTCATAATGCGTAGGTCATTGGTTCAAGTCCAATCATCACCACCTTCAAGGCCCCATCTCAGTTGGATGGGGTTTTTTGTTTCCTTCTCTTGCGCTGCTTCTCACTCCCGGTTAATCTAGACATTACATCGACACTTAATGCAACGGATTGGTACAGGAAAAGGCTGTTCCGAAAATGGCTTTGGAGCTCGACCACATTATCCTGGCTGTGGATGATCTGGCCGCTGCTATGGCGACGTTGCGCGCCGAGGGGTTCACGGTTGTGCCGGGGGGGACACATGCCAGCGGCGCGACTCACAACGCGCTGATCGTGTTTCAGGATCAAACGTATATCGAGTTGCTCGCGCCGACCGGCGCAGAGCCGCGTACTGACGTGGCCGCGCCTGATTTTCGCTCGCTGCTGGGCCGGAGCGGGTGGGCCGGTTACGCGCTGCGTGTAAACAATGCCAGAAGTCTGGTCAAAGGGCTGCGCCGGCGCGATGTCGCTGTTGGCGACCCATTCGAGGCCAGCCGCGAGCGGCCCGATGGCAAAACGGCGCGCTGGCAAATGGCGATGCTGGAAGGTACTGCGTCCCCGTTTTTCATTCAGGACATCACACCGCTAAACCTGCGTATTCCCGATAACAAGGAAGCGACCACCCATAAAAACGGCGTCACCGGCGTCATCAGCATTGGCTTTGTCGTCGCCGATCTGGAAACGGCGATCCGGCGCTATAGCCAGTTGCTGGGCGTGCTGCCGTCCGTCAATGATTCGGGAGCGCATTTCGATCTCGAAGGCATCTGGCTGACGCTGATGCTGCCCGAAAACGACGAGATGCAAGCACATCTCGACCAGCGCGGCGATGCGCCATACCAGCTTGTGCTGCGCTCGCGCGACGCGTCGCTATCTGGCAATACACCGGCGCGTAAAGTTCTGGGCGCGCAGATCGAAATCGCGCGTGGCGTGGTCACTTCACGGCAGTGGGAGGAATGACGCTTTCACCGTGAAGCTGCGCGCGGGGGAGGCCGGCGTTCCGACCTGCATTTGCCCCCGGCGGCGGTGAACGCGAAATTCAGACTCTGAGCGAACCTCGGAACCCCCTTGAGCTATAGAAAGAGGGCGCGCTGTTGTGATAGACGAAGACCTGTCCATAGCGGCGATCACAAAAAAGCGCGCCGCCGCGTTTTCTGATGTCTTCGGGGGTTTTCACCCAGCTCGACGTTTTCAAATCGAATTCGCCGAGTTTCTGTAATGCGCGATACTCGGCTTCCGTAAGCAGTTCGATTCCCATGTCCGCTGCCATATCCACGGCGTTACCCGCCGGATGCACGCCTTTCTTTTCGCGCGCCGCTTGTCCCTCACGGTCGTAGCAGGTATTCCGGCGGCCTTCGGGGCTTTCCGGCGAACAATCGTAGAAAATGTACTCGCCTGTCGTTTTGTCGCGTCCAACGACATCCGGCTCGCCGCCGGTTCGTTCCATTTCATTCAGCGACCACAGTTTTTCAGGATTCGCTTCCAGTCTGGCCCGGACTTCAGGCCATTCAAGGCCCGGATGGCGCTGCATGTTTTTCTCAAAGCGAGCTTGCAAGACTTCGAGGAGTTCCTCGCGTTGTTTTGCTGACAACTTCATCTGGGACGCCTTTCTCGATTCAGAAACGAAAAGGACACACCTGTTTTACCCGCAGAGCGCACAGGATGCGAAGTTGGCGGTCAAGTTGTTGCCTGTCTCGTAATTTATGCGGTCGTCATATGCAGGCAGGGGTAGTACACTGTGCTTGCCGGAAGGTTAAGGAGGCGAGCAGATGACCGACAAAGCTCCCAGTGAGATCACCAATCTTGACCGGTATGGAAATTCCGAACTGTCGTGGAGCAGGCCGCATGATCTCCTCTCGGCTCGCCCGTCGCAAATTGACCTCACATTTTTCCTTGGCACGACGGGCCCGGATGGTCGCCCGCACGCCGCCCCGTTCGGTGCGCTTTGGTACGATGGCGATCTGTATCTGGTCAGTGGGCCGGAGACGCGCAAGTCTCGCAATCTGGCGAAAAACCCGGCCTGCACGGTCTCGGTCAAACTGAAGGGAATCGACCTTGTACTGGAAGGCGAAGCTCGCAGGGTCGTCGATCAGCCAACGCTGGAGCGGCTGGCCCAATTGTACCGCGAGGATGGATGGCCGGTAGAGGTGCAGGGCGATGCATTCATGGCTCCTTACAGCGCTCCGAGCGCCGGGCCGCCGCCCTGGTATCTTTACCGATTCGTGTTTCACACCGCCTTTGGAGTCGCTACCGCCGAGCCGTTTGGAGCTACTCGCTGGCGCTTCGAACGCTGACCGACACAGTTCGCACCAAACCCACCTGCGTCGATAGCGGTAATCCATTGTTCGTGCCATGTTGTCCGGATGCAACAATAACGGGCCGGGGGATGGAGTTCGCTACCTATCTGGCTTACTTTACTTCGGCGCTGGTTTTGTATATCGCCGGATTTCTTTCAGGGGCGTGAAACCGACGCTTTCGTACAGGTGGCGCGCGCCAAACTGATCGCCGACATCGGCATAAAGCCTTGCCTGAGTTAGACCACGCTCGCGGAGGGCGTGCAGGCCATGAAGCAACAGCGCCCGGCCCAGCCCGCGCCTGCGCCACGGCTTGCCCACGCTGAGATCGGCAATCACGCCGACCGGAGGATTGGCTTCCGCGATAACGACGCCGGCAATCTCGTCGTTCTGCCACGCCGCATACCAGAGGGATGGGTCGGTTTCCGGTTTCGACATCCGGTTAGCGAAGTCTTCGTCGGTTTTTTCCACATAGCCCCATTCGTCGGCAAAGGCAGCTTCAAGCGCGAAGAAAGCCGCGCGCAGTTCGTTCTCGCGTGGCCGGCGAATTTCGAAATTGGCGAGGGCGGGCGGCGGTTCGATGGTCATCAGGTTCACCAGTTGCATCTCGATGACCGTGTTCTCGACCGCATAGCCCGCCGCTTCCAGACGAGTCACGGTTTCGCGCTCGTCGGTGGTGACGGCGGTGACAAAGCGGGCCACAACGCCAGATGGCCGAAACAAAGCCGCCATTCCCAGCACCGTCTCGGCCCAGCCGAGTAGCGCCGTGCCGATGCCCTTGCCGCGCCATTCCGGCAGGAGCAAACCGCGGTGATAGAGCGTCCACGAACCATCGGCCTGCGCCCATGAGCGTATCCACTGGTAGCCGACGATGCTGCCGCTGACCTCGGCAATCAAAACCTGTCTGGCGGGATCGAAGTCGGGGCGTGGTGCATATACCTCGGCCAGTTCATCCAGCGCCGGCGTGCGCTGATCGGATAATGGATCAACACGGTCATGGATTTCCCGCCCTCGGTGCACTGACTGGATACCGGGCAGGTCTTCCGGGCCGCGAAACGGGCGGAAGCGCAGGCCGGGAATTTCTGGCGCATCGGGCAAATCAACGAAATCACTCATGGCAGCACAATGTATGGCGCTCCCGCCTGCGACTCCTGAGGCGTTGTTAGCAGCGGTTGGGCGACGCGAACAGTGACAGCAGCGATATTTTGACGGATGCTCATAATACGCCGAGGGCGCTGGCGGCTTCGAGAAGCGCGCGTTTAACCGTCACGCGGGCCATTTCACGGCGGTACTCGGCGCTGCCCAGAAAGTCTGAAACCGGCTCCACGCGTGCCGGAACGGAATCGGCAGCGCGGTGGATATTCGCTTCATTCAGGGCGTTGCCCGTCAGTGTATCCAGATACAGACTGATGACGGGCTGGGCAGACGCGCCGCACAGGGCTGCGAACGCGGCGTCTACCAGCCCGGCCTCGTTCAACTGGACGTGGACAGCGGCGTTGACGATGGCTTCGTCCGCGGGCGTGCGTGAAACGTAGGCTGCACCATGCGCCTCACGCGGCCCAAGCGACGGGATAAAAATCCCGGTGAGCAGCCCCGTGCGGAGCGGATGCGGCGATGAACCATCCATCAGACTGGCGATCCCATCGGCCGCCGGCTGGCCGTCCGGCAGCAGGCGCAAAACGCCGGCATCGTGCGCGACGAGGGCTGCCAGCCATTCCCGCGGCGGTTGGTCGAGCATCAGGCTTTCGCCGACCGACGCGCCGTTCCGGATATTAAGCGGCAAGGCGCGCGTGAGCGAACGTTTGAGGAAAGCGGGCACGTCGTCCGACTCGACCACATCCTGCAGGCGAACCGCCGCGCCGATCGTGACGCCGTGCTCATCTGCCGCGATTTCATTGAGTTCGGGTACATCCTGTAAGTCGATGACAGTTGTGTATGGCAATTCGAGGCGGCCAAAAAGAAGCGCTCCACCGGCGACGGCAATCGCGTCTGGTTCGCCAACGAGGGCAAGCGCTTCATCTCTCGTTGCTGGCCGGTAGTAGTTTGTGGGTTTTGACGTCATCAGTTACCTCGTGGGTACACGGCAAGCGTGACGGGCACGCCATCGAGCGAAGGGAGTATCACAGGCGTTTGCCCGGCTCCGATATACATCATGGTTGAACCGCCGCCGTCCAGATTTAGCGCATGCACAAGCCCCAGATCGGTCGTTGGCAGGTACGCGCTCAGATCCGAAAGCGTGATACCAAAGAGTGTCGTGACCATCAGCACAATCCGGCCGGCGCTGTCCTGCGCGACCACCGTGCGGCGCGAGACATCGGTATCATCAGGGTTCGTATAGCTGGATGCGCCATTGACGACCAACATGGGGAAGGCCTGAACTGCCTGCTCCAGCGCCTCGTTCTGATATGGCTCGGCAGTCAGCGAGCGCACGCGCGGTTGTCCATTGGCCACTTGGAACATGCCGCCACGCCCGACATAACTCTGACCATGAACGACGCCGTCGGCCACGACGAGGCCCAGCGCATTCCCCTGCGGATCGAAGAAATTTCCATTGACAAAGGCCACCGCGCCGGGCAATGCGTCGCGCCATGCCTGCAAGCCGGATGGATTGCCGGGGCTATAGTGAACGCGAAACGTGAAGTGCGCGGGATCGATACGCAGCGTCACCAGTTGCAGCAACGGGTTGCCCGGGTCTGGAAAGTAGGTGCGCCGTTCCAACCCCGGGGCGAGCATCTCCCAGCCTTCCGGCGGAGGCGTCGGCGTAGGTGTGGGGGCGATCAACTGGATGGACAGCGAGCAGGCGGCTGTCAGGCAGATGATGAGCGAAAGCGAGCAGAGCCAGACCGGCAGACGAAGGCGCATGAACAGGGAAACTCCTCCCAACTCGTGGCTGGTTTGGCCTTGTGGAGGCCACGTGTTCATGCTATACTCTAACCCATAATCAGCGCGTGAAAAAAGGGCGCATAGCTCAGCTGGTTAGAGCGCACGGTTCACATCCGTGAGGTCAGGGGTTCAAGTCCCTTTGCGCCCACAGGTGTACCATCGGGCCTACCTTCATAATAGGTAGGCCCGTTTGTTTTATGACCCGAACCTCTACACCAAACGCGAGCCTTTTTCGCTTGCGCCAATAGACAGACGGCCTTTCGTAATTGCGGTAGCCCTGTTCCCTTTTCGCTACGTTCGTATTTCCTGCGGGCGGCTTCCTCAGGCGAACAGGCGATAGAGAAGCGTTCCTGCGCGTTCGGTGATGTCGTCGGGTACAGAGGGATCGGTCAGGATGTTCGTCAATCGAGGCAGCAACTCACGCGCCTGCACAGTATAGGATGCTGCGCCGCCGGGAACGCTGTTGTAGAAAGTGATCGTCTGTTCGTCGGTGGCGAACTTGCGCTTGAAGCGGATCAGGCCTTCCTGATCCCAGTCACTCAGGCCAAAGTCGAACCGGCTGCATCCCGCTTCCTTTGCATATTGCAGTCCTGCCCAGGCAAGCAGGTCGTTCGGGCGCACGCCAAGCTCCTGCGCGATCGAGGCGTTGAACTTGTAGTAAAGCGTGTCCTGCCAGATCAGGTAAAGCGTCCCGCCGATAATGCGGTTCTGGTGAAGCGCGAGAAGCAACGCGCCATGACCCGGCGCGAGAAAAGTCTCCCAGATATTCTCGAAGAAACTGTAGGGCTGCGCGACCATATGGTACTTGTGTTTGCGTACCGCAAGATGCATTTCAAAAAAGGCGCGTAACTCGTCTTTATGCTGGGCGCGAATGATTCGAACGCCGTTTTGCTGGGCCTTACGTATTGCCCGCTTTGCCGAGCTGTCAATCCGCTCCCAGATTTGATCCAGCGTTGCGTTCAGGTCAATACCATGCCATTTGGCTTTTTTGACGGCGGTGAAGCGGCTGTCAGAATCGGGCAGGTGGTTGCGCAGACAGCGAAAAACAACAGTCCAATCGTGGTGTAGCAGCGCTTCTACAAGCAGGTTCCACTGCTGTGCATCCTGAACCAGCGGATCGCAGTAATCGCTGAAAGGAAGCGAGACAATCCGCCGGCCTCGAATATCGTCTATACGGCATACAGGCAAGCCTGCTACGGGAGTTCCGTCTGCTTCAAGCAGGATGTAGCCCTCAAGCTCAAAATGGTACGTTCGCGCAATGACCCCCATCCACTCAGGTGAATGAAACACGCTGCCGGGTTGCTGCTGAACGAGCTGCCGCCATACGGCGTCCGTCGTTGGATCTACACAAATTTGCTTCATCTGTTTTCTCGCCTCGAATAGAAAGGTTGTCCTGTTGGCAAATCGAGTGCTGTCAGTGCTGAGCGGCGAACTGGATAAACCGGCTTGCCAGGTTGTCCAGAAAGTGTCTTGAGCTGCCGGATCGTGACGGACTTATAATCCCTGTCAGGACACGGCGATACGCCCAGTCCAGTACCCGATGGTTGACAAAATCGTAAACGCAGGGATAGACAACAACGTCGCCGCCGAACCCGAGCTTAAAACTACCGACCGAACGGTTCTCCTCTGGCAGCGGCTTGCCCTGAATGGCGGCTTCGGCATGTGCCCTGTCGATCCCTTCAAAATCGTAGTAGCGATAGCCTTCAGCCTTCGCCCACTGGATGACGGTCCAGTGCAGCAGTTCATTGGCGTGATAGTTTGAGTACGCTCCAGACCATGCGCCCCGCTTGTAGATGACCGTATCGCCAAACGGAATCGCCAGCAGCGCGGAAACGGGTTGCCCGTTGACTTCTGCGATAAACAGCTTTGCCGCGCCCCGTGTGCCAAGCGCATTCCAGAGCGTGTTGAAATAGTCGCGTGATGATACGGTAAACCCCTGCCGCTGTCCCGTCAGGGTCAGGAGTTGGTAAAACGTATCCAGGTCGTCGTCGGTTCCTTCTCTGACAACGACTCCTTTCCGCTGGCTCAACCGGATGTTGTACCGGGTTTTAGACTTCATGCGTGCCAGAATGACATCGAGATCCTGCCGTAAGTCAATCAGAACCGTCGCGGCTGAAGTGAATGTCAGCGGGCTTTCGCGAAAGCCGTGTTCAGTTAACAGTTGATCCAGAATGCCGTCGGCGAGAGCCGGTTGCAGCACGAGATAGCGGATACGGTTGATTTTTATGAGCTGAACAAGCTCGGTGATGATCATCTGCGCCACCGTGCGATCACCCGGAGGGTAAAGCGGGCCTTTGCCGACGTGGGCGATTTTCGTAAGGGCAAATGGCGTTGGGCGGATGAGCACCTGAACGCCGGCAATAATCTGGTTGTTGCGAACGACTTCCAGCCGTTCCGCGTGCCAGCCCTGCACGGCTTTGACATGCGCCCACATCGTCGTCTGTAGATGGTGGCCTCCCGCTGCGCTGGCAACGAAATGGTCCCATTCCGTGTCTTCGCTGCTGTTCAGGATACGCAACTCAAGACTCATGGTCCCTCGACTCGGATACTAAGCTGGGCGCTGACGTTATTACTGCTGGTCGCTAAAGCGAATGTAGTCACCTGTGCGAACAAACGGATGCACGACTCCGTTCACAGTCAGTAACTGAATACCCGGTGCGTAGAGCGTAATATCGTCGTCGAAAGTTCCTTCCACGGCGACGGCATGTCCGTTATAGGACGCTTCAAAGGGCATTACCGGATTCAGGTCTCCAACAAGAATGTGGTCTCTTACCTGCTCAAAACCGGCGGGGCAACGTGGCGTGGCCGTTGCAAACTTGAGCAGGGAAGTGCCTCCGTACACAAACAACTTTTGCAGCGTGCAATCGGGCCCGAAACGCACAACGGCAATCTGGCCATCAAATGCATAGGAGCCGGCGCCAACCGGAGCGGCCGGTTCTTGGTAGTTGATGATGATGTTATCGGTGCGGCCATCATTCCAGTTCACGGCAAGCACGGCTGCCTCACCCGAATCCTCAATCAGCGAGATGTCCGGGCGGTTGTCCCACATGGTGCTGTACGTGGGATACAGAACGTGAACGAAGCGCAGGTCGTCTGTCAATTCGTCGGGGGAAACCGAGACGAACGGCTTGCCATCGTCGCCAATGCTCACGTTCGTTGGTTGAGCGCTGGCCATGCCAACGCCGAGAATCTGGTTATCTTGGGCCGCTCCGCGAATCCATTCGCCTTCGACGGTTACGGCTGTTTCAAAGTGAGATATCCACTGGTAGTGGTGGGGGGCATCGGCTTCGAGCCTGTCCAGCATGACAAAATAATCAGGGCGTACGAACACGACATGGCGCGTGTTGTCTTCGATGCCGGGAATGTGGCGGTAACGCCCTGTGGCGTCAGCAGCGACGTAATCGAAATTGGTCGTGCTGGCGGTCGCCTGAAGATAGCCGTCGCTGCCTTCAAAATCTTCGGGGTATTCACCGAAGCGGTTCGCCGGCGGGTAATACTGCCCCAGACCATCGATCAGAATGGTGTTGTGATACGCCGCATCGTAGTTGCCAACGCCTTCGTTCTCGCGCGCCAACCAGCTTCCGGCGCGATACAGGTAAAAGGTATTGGCGTCGCGATGGTCGTGGTCAACGTTGAGAGAACAGGCGGTGACCGAACACGGTTGTTCCCAGGGATATTCACCGGCGACAAATGTGTCATGCGCGAATCGGCCTCCGTAGGCCCCGGTTTTCAGCCCCCATACCAAATCGTGGTTTTCCCAGCCCGTCCGCCAGATGACACCTTCGAAATCCGGGAATACCCGCGCAAGCGGCAAGCCGTATGGCGGTTGCGGCGCGATCTGCGCGTTGTAATAAAGAAATTCGTACACGTACCACGGCATCGACGCTTGGACTGCGTTTCTGCCGTCCGCCTCAATAAGCTGTTGCGCCAGCCATTCGGCCCGACCGTCGTTGTACTCATTGGCGGCGAACCTTAGGATGTGCTGCGGCATCCGGCTATTTCCCCAGACGCGCTCAAAATCGCCATAGCCCAGAAAGTGATGGATTGTTCCGGGCAGATAATTGTAGAGACGCCAGTAGGTGTAATTTCTCAGGTATTCATGGGGAAACAGGTCAAGCTGTTGTAAATCCTTCAGGCTGATGAGGAAGGGCAGCGACGTGGCAAGCAGATAACTCTGGTAAGTGATGCTTTCGTGCCACGAACCATCAGCGATACCGTACAGAAGATACTGAGCGATGGCCATGTTATCGATTGCCCGTTCAACCCAGGCGTCCGCATCGCTCTGGGTCGAAGTGCAGCCGTTACTGGCCATTACGACATCGGATCGCACCCACGAGCCATCGTCGAGCAGCCACCAGATGAGCCCCTCGCTGCCGACTGCCTGATCCGTAACCGTCATCGTTTCGCCGGTGGCCAGCCTTCCTATCACCGTATGCTCTGTGCCGGGGCCGCTGCGCCGGTTCACGTCTTGTGGTGCGGTGACGGTGCAGATGGTCGGCTCATCGGCGAGTGCCAGCCCGGCCAGCCCCAGTGCGCTGCTTGTGACCCAGAAATGGTTTTGCATGTAGGACTTGCGCCACCAGTTGCTCCATACGTCGTCATAGTCCTGCGTGGCAGCGTCGTACATGGCGGATGCCCAGCGGGAGAGACTGGCGCGCACTTGCTCACGCTCCGCTTCCGTGAGGCGGTCGTACAGCCAGTCGTATGCCAGCGCGTTGCCTGCCAGCATATGTGCAAGTCCAAGCCCGCGCGTGTTGTTATCTCCCCATTGTTCCCAGGAGGCGAACGCAAGCAGGTAATCCTTGGCTAACTGGCAGTAGTTATCAGAATCTGCGATGACACAGGCAAATGCCAGAGTCGAAGCGCGGTCGCCGTTCGTCCGGTAGAACTCCAGATCGCCGCCTGTACCCGACGCTGGCGGTGGTTGGCCGACCATGCTGTCCACGTAACGCGCGATAGGCATCCAGATGGAGTGATGCGTGGTTTGCGCGCGTTCCCGCAATACCGGTATGTCGCTTGCGTGGAACAGCAACCGTGGATGCCCCACGCCGCTCAAGTCGATATCCTGTGCAGTGACAAATCGCCCCGGCACGAGTATGTCGCTTCCCCAGAGCGTGAACGCAGCGAACGCAAAAATAACCATTCGCCAGATAATTCTGGCGCTTGATTTCCGGTTGGAAGGCTTAACCCGGTTGCGGCCGGTTAGCCATCTCACACTTCTCAACGGGCGTTGTCCAGTCTCTATTTCGGAAATTCGTCACATCTGCACGGCCAGCTTGGGTAGCAGCCCCTGCAAAACCCGGACATAAGTCATGAACTCGTCCTGCCAGCGGTGGCGGTTGACGTACTCGTTGTCAGCCGCCTCGGCGAGCGATTGTCGCAGCTTTGGATTGTGATAGAGCCTCAGGATACAGCCCGCGAGGGCGCTGGTATCGCCTGGCTCAAAGTACAGGATGGCCTGATCGCTGAACTGGTCTTCAAGCACCTGTAAACGAGACGCGATGATCGGCACGCCCATCACCGCGTATTCCAGCACCTTGGATGGCATCGCGATACTCATATGGTGGTCTGGCAGCGCGGGATAAATACCTGCATCCGCCTCCGCCAGATAACGCGGGATTTCCTCGACGGATACCGGCGGCAGAAAGGCTACTTTCGAGGCGACTCCCAGTTGTTCGGCGAGCGTTTTCAATTCCTGACTGTGCGCGTTTTGCGAGCCGATGATTTGCAGCCGCAGTTGCGGCAGGTTTTCGCTCAGTTGAGCAACCGCGCGAATGGCGGTTTCCAGCCCGTAGCGCGGGGCGATGGTTCCGGGGTAAATGAGGACAAAGCGATCCGGGTCGGGCTGCTTCCGCGGGTAACGAGCGCGTTCGAAGATTTTCTCATCAGGCGAATTCTGAATGACGCTGATTTTGCCGGCTGCAATGCCGCGGTTGACCAGTCTGTCTTTGAAATTACTGTTGGCAGTGAGCACAGCGTGAGCAATAGCGGCGGAAAATTTTTCCTGAAGCTTCAACACGCGAATTGGTGGATCGTCCATATCGCGCCCGAACTTGGTCGTCCAGAACTCCGGCATCGGGTCGTGAACATCGAGGATCAGGCGCGCTCCCAGCAACCGTGGCGCCAGCGCGGAGAATATCAGGAAGTCCGGCATGTTGTGGACGTGAATAACGCCGTACCGGCGTCTGAGGTGCAAAACGAACAACCAGATGCTAAACAGGATGAGCGCCGCTCCATATTCCGCAATGTAGCCTCCGAACGGAAGGCTATTTCTGGCGAGCGGAACCGGTATCACGGTGAGGCCTCTATGTTGTGCCTGCGTATTTCCCCCATCACCGCGCAGGCATAACACATCTACCTCGACACCATGCTCGACCAGCGACTCCGCATAGCGCTTCACGCGCGCATCCTGAAAATAGTCCTGATGCACGACCATGCAGATTCTTGGCGGGGTTGTGGTGGTGGCTTTCGTAAGCGTTACTGGCGGTTGTTTAATCATGGTATTCCAAGGTGCAGCGCGCGGAGCGCCGCGATCTATTTGTCAACGAACTGTCTGTGCCAAAGCTCAACATTCAGCAGTGCCCAGATATGCGTGCCGTAGTCTGCTACACCGCTTTCGTGGCGATCCAATAACCGTTCGACATAACCCGGATCAAAAAGCCCGCGCCTGTTAATGACAGATGGCGACAG